>CAZQRD010000016.1:0-45553 GCA_964595535.1 uncultured Flavobacteriaceae bacterium
ACGCAGCAAAGGTATTAGGTCGTAGCGGTGTGATGCAGGTAGCTTGCCTTTTTTAGTTTTCTTTTTTGAAACATTCATAATTCAGAATCCTCTATTTTGCATCTCCTTTATCAAATTTTTATAGCATCTTTGTATTTATGAGTAAGGTTGTATTAATTACAGGGGCGTCACACGGTATTGGAGCGATTACCGCTAAGTTTCTAGCTGATAAAGGTTTTAAAGTATACGGTACAAGTAGAAACCCAAAAAAGAGTGGCGACTTTGAATTATTGAGGCTTGACTTACAAGAGATATCCAGTATAAAAGACGCCATTGGTAAATTAGTCGAAAAGGAGGGTAGGATAGATGTGTTGATTAACAATGCAGGAATGGGAATCACGGGCCCTATAGAGGAGACACCAACCGAAGAAATGAAAAGAGCTTTTGACACTAATTTTTTTGGAGCTATTGAGGTGATGAAATGCGTTATTCCACACATGAGAAAGCAAAATGAAGGACTGATCATCAATGTGACTTCTATTGCCGGATATATGGGACTGCCTTTCAGAGGAATTTATTCAGCCGCAAAGGGAGCATTAGAGATCGTAACTGAGACGCTGAGTATGGAGTTAAAACAATTCAACATCAAGTTGACCAATATAGCGCCTGGAGATATTGCCACCAATATCGCTTCGGGAAGATTCCATACGCCAGTTTATGATGGTTCTCCTTATGCTGATATTTACAAAAAGAACCTCGATTTGATGGATATGCATGTTGATAAAGGAAAAGATCCGATACTCATGGCGCATCAGATCTATAGAATTATCAATGATCCTAGTCCTAAATTGCATTATAAAGTAGGTGAAGCCATGCAAAAATTCTCCATCGTATTAAAACGAATTTTACCAGATCGTATGTACGAAAAACTGATCATGAAGCATTACGGAATGTAAGTGAAGCTATTCGTAAAAAACGGCTATCTCATCGAGATTTTTTCTTTTTAAATCAGGAACATAAACCGGTTCTTTAGGATACCCTACAGGTAGCAATAAAAACGCCCTTTCATTGTCTGGTCTTTTCAAAAGACGGGTAAGAAATTTCATCGGACTTGGTGTATGAGTTAAGGTAACCAGACCTACATTGTGAATGGCAGTAATCAGCATGCCACAGGCAAGGCCAACCGACTCGTTCACATAATAGTTGTTGTGTTTTGTTCCATCTTCCTTGTATTCATAAGGTCGTTTGCAAGCCACTATGATCCAGGGTGCGATTTCCAAAAATGGTTTATGCATGTCTGTGGCCAAAGGTGCCAGATCATTTTTCCAACGATCACCCATTCTATTTTCATAGCTTTCCTTTTCTTCCGCCTCAGCTGCCAGTCTGATCTGATGCTTGAGGTCTTCGTTTGAAATGGCACAAAAGGTCCATGGTTGTTTGTGAGCCCCGGAAGGTGCAGTAGAAGCAGCTTTTATGATATTTTCAATAACCGCTTTCGGTACTTCCTTATCACTGAATTCCCTGATTGACCTGCGTTGATCCAGCCAATGGTAAAAAGTGTCACTTTTTTGAATCATTTTATCTTGGGAAAAAGATTCATGCTCATGCTGAATGTGGCGAAAGCCATGGATATTTCTTTCTTTTTTATTCATAATTTCCAATTTGAATCCTAATAATAGGAAGTGATTCACAATCAAGCTTAACGAATTCAAGGTTTGATAAAGCAAGATATGAATTTAGAGAATAGTATCAGTAAAGTCAAAGTAGGATATAAAAAAAGGGCCCGGATAAGGGCCCTTTCATTTAATTCAAATTAGGTTGGGGTGTCATTCTAAGATACGGTTTTATTTCGGTGTAGCCTTTTGGAAATAATTTAGGAATTTCCTCTAAGGACACTGTTGGGACTATAACACAATCATCACCATTTTGCCAGTTTGCTGGCGTTGCTACTTTTTGATATGCTGTTAACTGCAGTGAATCAATGACCCTGAGCAGTTCATCAAAATTTCTTCCTGTTGAAGCAGGATAAGTAATGATCAGTTTAATTGTTTTATCGGCACCAATTACAAAAACCGATCGTACCGTAAATTTGGCGCTGGCATTCGGATGTATCATATCATACAATTCAGAAACCTTTCTGTCTTCATCTGCGATAATTGGGAAATTTACTGTTGTGTGCTGGGTTTCGTTAACATCTTTGATCCAGTCATAGTGAGATTCAAGACCATCAACACTTAATGCCAAGACCTTTACATTTCGCTTATCAAATTCTGCTTTGTATTTTGCCACCGTACCCAATTCTGTGGTACAAACTGGTGTATAATCTGCCGGATGAGAGAATAAAATTCCCCAACTGTCTCCGAGCCATTCATGAAAATTAATCTCTCCCTCTGTGGTTTTTGCTGTAAAGTTAGGAGCCACATCTCCAAGTCTAATTGTTCCCATATTCATTACTTTAAATTTCACTTCTAAGATACGAATTTTATGAAAGTTTTATAGTAGAAAACATGTTAAGATTTGATGTGTTTATCGGTGATTCCAGCTCTCAGAATCATCACTGTTGTTTGGTGAAAGACCGAGAACATCCCCCTCTTTATCCACACCGAGCCCCAAAACAGTGCGGTTGGCATAATTAAAATAGCTCACTACCTGGTTGATCTCAAGAATCTCCGCATCAGAAAAAGTCACTGCTTTAAGACGGTTAATATCATTTTTAGTAAGCTTTCTAGGATTTATTGTGAGCAAATTGGCATAGACCATTCCTTCAAGCCATTTTCTGTCAAAAAACTCCTCAAGTGTATTTTTTTTCATGGCAATCATGAAATTCTCGGATTTTTTTTGATCCTCCCAAAGCCTCTGCAGGCCGGCAAAATGATGATCTACGCAATAGTCACATTTATTTAAAAAACTGACATAAATACCAATCACCTCCAGATACCATTTGGGCAGGGTATTAGTACTGTTGTGGATAACATTTTTATACAGAGTCATATGCCCGGTGAGGGTATGAGGTCTGAGGCTATGAGCCATTAAAATGTTATCAATTTGTTTGTCAGGACCACTTACTCGGTCGTATATTTTTTTCAACGCCGGGTCGGCATCCTTATAGTTAATGTGATCTATCCAAAACATGTTTAATGATTTTTGTCAATGAGTATCGGTTAGTAATTCTTGGATCATATCTGATTTTTAACAAAGATAGGTGCATACCTGTTGTAAGATGACGACATCTTACGTCATGAATAAAATGGTTTTAATTTACTTGTCTTGAATATACGAATAAATACTACGGGGAATATAATTCTTCATACAATAAAGCGCTAACAATAAGAGTTAATAAATTATATTTGCACAAAAACAAGAAACAAGTATGAAATTTTTTATTGATACAGCCAATTTAGACCAGATCAAAGAAGCTCAGGCCCTTGGGATCCTTGATGGAGTTACAACCAATCCATCACTTATGGCAAAGGAGGGGATTACTGGTGTAGAAAATATTATCAACCATTATAAAGCGATATGTGATGCTGTTGATGGTGATGTTAGTGCCGAAGTGATCTCAACTGATTTTGAAGGAATGGTAAGAGAAGGAGAAGCCCTTGCTGCTTTGAATCCTCAGATTGTGGTAAAACTACCTATGATTGCTGATGGAATAAAAGCCTGTAAATATTTTTCCGACAAAGGAATAAAAACGAATGTCACACTTGTCTTTTCAGCAGGTCAGGCCTTATTGGCTGCGAAGGCCGGAGCTACATATGTATCTCCATTTATTGGGAGACTTGATGATGTTTCTACAGACGGATTGGGTTTGATTTCTGAAATCAGGTTGATCTTTGACAACTATGGTTATACTACCGGAATTCTGGCTGCCTCCATACGCCATACGATGCATATCATTGACTGTGCGAAGATAGGAGCAGATGTAATGACCGGACCACTTAGTGCCATTAAGGGTTTGATGAAACATCCCCTAACTGATATTGGTCTTGCAAAATTTCTGGAAGATTTTAAAAAAGGAAACTAGTTTGTTGAAAAGGAATATTTTATTTCTAATCACCATGTAAAAGATGATAATCTAGGTTTAAATGCCTAATTTATAGAGAGCCTCAACTTGTTGTGGCTCTTTTTTTTAACATGATTAATTTTGGTAAGAGCTATTTTTATTTTAGATTGAAGAGAATTTACAAACTAAAAAGATGCAAAAACTAAAGCCCCTTATCAAACCTATCTTATTGTTTAGCCTGGCTTTTTTATTACTCAGCTGTGGTGGAGACGATGATGGCGGGCCTGGTAATCCACCGGATCTTCCAAGATCTGCTCAGGATGTTATAGATGATTTTAATAATTTACAAATCAATGTTGGAACAAATGATTTGGCCTTAGAGTCTTTGGTGGAAGGGGTATTTTGGGATTTCCGTTTAATCGTTCCTGAAGGCGCTACTGCCACAAATAAGCGGCCATTGGTACTGAGATTGCACGGAGCAGCGCAGAGCAATTCCCCAACCGCTCATCAGTCAACCTCGTGTTTAGTGGAACCTGCATTTGAAGGAAAGGATGTATTTATATTGAGTCCAAACAGTAACGGCGAACTCTGGTTCGAACAAGCGAATCAAGTTCAGGTACTTGCTCTTATGGATTTAGTAACGTCCCGTTTAGATATTGATACTGATAAGTTGGTTGTAACTGGCTATAGCGATGGTGGCAATGGGAGTTGGTTTTATGCACAGTTTTTCGAAAACCTGTTTTCAGCTGCTATCCCAATGGCAAGTTCGTACGATACGGCAAATAGTTCGGGTGATGTCAATATGATAAATGTTCCATTATATGTGATCCACGGGTCAGAAGATGAACTATTTCCGCTGGAAACTACTCAGGAATTAGTTGAAGAATCTATAGAGGCTGGTTCTGATATTACTTTTGTCGTTGCTGAAGGCTTGATTCATGTTGAACCTTGTACCTATTTGGATGAACTAAAAGAAGCAGTGAGCTGGCTTGAAACAGAAGTATGGTAATATGCTCATTTAGATGATGAAGATCAAAAGGCCGGATTATTTCCGGTCTTTTTAATTAATTGCGAATCAGACTGAAATGTTTGATGTATTTTGTTGACACGTTATCACTATCTGTTACGGTCACAGAAAACCAGTAATCATCAGAAGGTAGCGTTCTTCCCTTGTAGGTCCCGTCCCAATAGCCGTTTGCCGGAATTGAGGCAATCAATTTACCAAACCTGTTGAAGATCTGAATATTAGAATAATTGAAATCTATAGGGTTTAAACCTTTAACTTCCCAAACATCCGATTCTCCGTCGCTATTCGGGGTAAAAAATTTAGGGAACCCAAAAATAAAAAATTTCTTTTCAACCAAAGTACAGTTCTTCCAATCTCTTATAAAAACTGTATAAGAACCAGGAAGTAATTCATTAAAAAATGACTCTAATTGATAGGGGCCGAATTGATTTTCCAATGAAAATTCAAAATCTCCTTCCTGTTCCAATAAAACAGTAGCACTGTGGGAGCCATTTTCTTCTTTAAGCTCTAT
This sequence comes from uncultured Flavobacteriaceae bacterium, assembly GCA_964595535.1. Classification (GTDB taxonomy): domain Bacteria; phylum Bacteroidota; class Bacteroidia; order Flavobacteriales; family Flavobacteriaceae; genus Lutimonas. The sequence continues at coordinate 5,521 of CAZQRD010000016.1, forward strand.
TCTTTTAACTATCGGAGTATTTACCGTACTGATATCAATGCTCTTAACGATGCTACAAAGGCTTCGCTTGTCAGTAATTGTGACGTAATACTCTCCTTCTACCTGCGCTTCAATTTCATATGTATTCTCTCCACTTAACCATTCATAGGTATAGTTTTGCCGCTCTGAAAGATCAATTCCACTATTGATTTTCGTCGGAAAGTCATCCATACAAATATCTAATACTTCATCCAGATTAATATTCGGAAGCTCCGTCATTTCAAGGTCCATTTGACCTATTCCTGAGCATATATTGTCATTTTCAAGCCTGATGAAAATCGTAGAAGAATCACCGTTATAATTTTCATCCAGGGGCTCATCGCCGAGGGCAGCTTTATTCTTGCTAGAATAATAGGTCACCTTTGTTGTTGGTTCAAGACTGAGCTCGGCAATGACAGTGCCTTTATGAGTACCGAGGTCAAAAGCTGCGGTTCCGTCACCCTGGTTACAACCAATCAATGGTTGGGATGTAAACTCGATGGTCTTGGTGGCCTTTAAAAAAACATCCGCCACACTGTAACAATCAGACCCAGATTTTACCACTTTGGCAAATAGTGGCTCGTTTTGGATCTTATTCTTGTAAAAATTAGGCAAGGCCTTTATGTTCAGGGTATCAATTTCTAAGGTAGCCAGATCCTTGTAGTAGTAAACATTTACTTCGCTTCCATTACCCATACTGATAGGATCATTGGCAAGTTGAAGGTTGAAGGTGGTGATTCCATCAGTCGTATTTTCATCCACATCACATTCTATAAAGGTATAAGGTGATACGACATCAACCCTAGCTATAATATCTACCTTTTTCTCAAGAGGTTTTTCGATACAAAAGCCGTTAAAGCACGTGGTCAATTTTACCGTGTACTCACCCGGGTTGTCATAGCGATGGTAGGGCTCAGGATCTGTACTTTTTTTGCCGTCGCCAAAATCCCATTCAAGTGTGTCATAGGGGTCTTCAGAAGTAATAAAGAAATGTGTATCATCTCCTAAACAGGTAAATTCATAGTCAAAGGTCAAAATAAAGGACGATGAAATAAATGGAGGAAGCCCGAAACGAGAAAATGTGTTGGATGCTAACCTTACACCAACGTCTTCATAATTAGCTGCATTACCATCCAGTTCCGGTTTGTTGATCACAGCCAGACTTGCTACACCTCCGTCTACTCTGGATTTTGCTCTGTAAATTCTTCCGTTCAAGGCCAATTGAAGAGCTCCTGCAACCAAGTTAACAGAATTGTTGATTTCAACTTTTGATGATAATATATTGGGAGCCTCAACATTAAACTGATACAAATTACTTCCTTCAAACGATTCTATCCCTTGGATAGTTACGTAATTACTTGTTGTTATGTATAATTTTCTGGATTTGGGAGAAAACTCAATGCCATAAGGAAAAGTGGCAGATATCAGTTGCTTTCCAACAGGAGAGACCGTACCCGTCAGATTATCAAAGTCGTATAAGAATGCTTTTCCGGAAACTCTGTTTTTTGCGGTGAAACTATGGGCAATACCGATTTTTTTACCATTCGGAGAAATCTTTAAGTAGCCCAACGATGACACATTGGCCAAAACGGCTCCAGTAGTGGGATCTTGCCATGCTACTATAGGAATACGATCGTTCACTTTAGATATGATTGGTGTTTCCGACAACCCGTTTTCATCTATTTTAAATGCGTAGAAGTTGTCTACGAAATAGGTAACCACCCAAAAAGCCGTATCGTCGGCATGAAGAGAAGCAGCTATTTTTTCAGAGCATTTCCAGTCACTTTCCTCAATGTCGTTCTGATCATATGTAATCAAATGAGTATTTTTTGACTCAACAACAACATCTCCGTTTCCATTGTCCAGATTCATGTCAACGATGCTATAACTCAAACCATTTTGAAGTTCATCAATCTTAAATTTTTCTGCATCATCCACCGTAAAAACGTAGTAGATATTATTATCCAGAGGTTTTGGAATAATAATGGCTGATTGAGAACTTGAATTGTTGCCAAATAATTCATCTCCATTCGGCATCACGTCGTGATTTCTATTAAATATGGTGCTACCATCCGTATAAAAGAGCAAGGCTCCTTTATCATTTGATATGGCCGCACAACCCTCTCTTGTCGCTAGTTTCCCAACAAGTGGCAAAGGGTTTTTGGTGCTAAAATTCAATCCGGCAAATTCTCCAAAAAACCAATTAGCGGTTTCTTTCTGCCCATAACTTAGGGCAAAAACAAAGATGAACAATATGGATAAATAATTATTTTTCAAAGCGTAAAGAATTAATGCAATCCTATTGCAAGTTACTGTTTTTTCAATTATTACGACAGGAATCCGATTGGGATTAAACTAGTTCAGGTTTGAGATATGGAAAAATTAGAAGATTATTTCAAATGTTTTTGTAATTCCTTGATTTCATCCCGGAGTTTTGCTGCAATCAAAAAGTCAAGGGATTTCGCCGCATTTTCCATATTCTTTCTCGTTTCTCTAATTCTTTTCTCAATTTCTGTTTTAGTCAGATATTGTAAATCATGATCCGTGGCCTGTGAATTGGCACCGTCATATTGGTAGGTAGCAAGTTGGTTTTTGGTTAGTGAGTCATCAATATTTTTACGGATCTGTTTTGGAGTGATATTGTGCTTTGTGTTATAAGACTCTTGTTTTTCCCTTCGACGTTGGGTTTCATCCATCGTAAGTTGAATGCTTTTGGTAATTTTATCGGCGTACAAAATAGCCTTTCCGTTAACATTTCGTGCCGCCCTTCCAACCGTTTGGGTTAGCGAACGGTGACTTCTTAAAAACCCTTCCTTATCAGCATCCAGAATCGCCACCAGCGAAACCTCCGGTAAGTCGAGTCCTTCACGCAGTAAATTAACTCCAATTAATACATCAAAAATGCCCTTACGGAGGTCGGTCATGATTTCAATTCTTTCCAGGGTATCCACATCAGAATGTATATATCTGCATCTGATTTGAATCCTCGAGAGATATTTTGTCAGTTCTTCAGCCATTCTTTTAGTAAGTGTTGTCACCAATATTCTTTCGTCTACCTCAATACGCTGTTGAATTTCTTCGATAAGGTCATCGATTTGATTTTTACTCGGCTTGACTTCAATCTCCGGATCCAATAAGCCCGTGGGTCTGATCACTTGTTCTACAAAAACGCCTTCGGTGAGTTGTAATTCATAATCTGCAGGAGTGGCGCTTAAACAGATCACCTGATTTTGTATGCCCTCAAATTCTTCAAATTTTAAGGGTCTGTTATCCATGGCTGCGGGTAGACGGAAGCCATATTCTACGAGATTCTCTTTTCTTGATCTGTCTCCTCCGTACATGGCATGTACTTGTGGAATCGTTACATGACTCTCATCGATAAGCATGAGATAATCATCCGGAAAATAGTCAAGTAAACAAAAGGGCCTGGTACCCGCTGACCTGCCATCGAGATACCTGGAATAATTCTCAATCCCACTGCAGTAACCCAGTTCTCTTATCATTTCCAAATCGAATTCAGTTCTTTCCTTTAATCTTTTAGCCTCAAGGGGTCTTCCTGATTCATGGAAAAAATCTACTTGTTTCATCAGGTCATCCTGAATTTCGTGGATGGCATTTTGAAGGACATCCGGTGAGGTCACAAACAAATTCGCCGGATAAATAGTCAGCTGTTCAAAGGATTCAATAATTTCATTGCTAATCAGATTAAAACTCTCAATTTCTTCTATCTCATCCCCAAAAAAGTGAACCCTAAAACCGTATTCTCCATACGAGGGATAAATCGTAATTGTATCGCCCTTCACCTTAAAAGTTCCGCTTTTCGCTTCTTCTTCAGTTCTCGAATATAAACTTGTGACGAGTTGATGTAAAAATCTTGTTCTCGCTATGCTTTCTCCTACCTCAATTTCAATCACATTTTTCTTGAATTCAACCGGGTTTCCAATTCCGTATAAACAAGAAACAGAAGCCACAACCAATACATCTCTTCTTCCTGAAAGGAGCGAGGAAGTAGTGCTAAGGCGCATTCGTTCTATCTCCTCATTGATTGACAGATCCTTTTCTATATACAAGCCAGTGGTCGGAATAAATGCTTCCGGCTGGTAATAATCATAGTAGGATACAAAGTATTCTATGGCATTATTCGGAAAAAACTGTTTGAATTCGGAATACAATTGTCCGGCCAGAGTTTTATTATGTGCCAAAACCAATGTAGGTTTTTGAACTCTTTCAATGACATTGGCTACGGTAAAAGTTTTGCCGGAGCCCGTTACACCCAAGAGTACCTGGTATTTTTCGTCATCCACAATACCTTTGACCAATTGATCAATGGCCTTGGGCTGATCTCCCGTAGGTTTGAATTCAGATTCTATTTGAAATTGCATGCTGCAAAAATAACATATTCACAACAGTATTTTACAAATCACGAATCTTTAATAAATAATAGGAACCATATATAAAAAGAAATGTCCAACCTAATACAATGGCTATTTCAAAGATCTCCACCCCATGGTCGGCACTGATGTCTTCTCCTATTTGATTGGCGAGAGTTCTTACTGCATTCAGACGGGAAAATGGTTCGTCTATGAGGTTCCACATGGCTTTAAGAGGCGCAAATTGAAAGATATTATCTGCTATATCGGTACCTCTAAAGACATTCCATTTCAAAATATTATATCCTATAGTTTCTGCAATAAACCAAATCAGCATGGCACCTACAGCAAAAGCCGAACGTTTGATGAGCATTCCAAGGAAAAGACCGAAGGAGAAGAATCCCAATAGCTTCACAAAAAAGGCAACCAGGTATTCAAGATCAGAAAAAATGATAGAGATCTCATTGTAGTCAGAATAGATCAGCCCCAGTACAATCGAGACCATAAAAACAAAAACGGTTGAAACTAGTGCAAACATCACAACTGTATAGAATTTGCTTAGAACGAATTCCTTTTTACTCAATCCATCTATCAAATTCTGCTTTAACGTTTTATTACTGTATTCATTGGCCATCATGGAAACGATCACCAGCAATAAAAAGAACTTAAAAAAAGCTACCATAAAGGTGTTAAAATGCCAGATAAAAGGAAAGTTAAAAATACCTTGTTCTGCCAGATGAAATTCAATCGGACCAATGTCAAATTTAATGGCAGCAATAAGTGCTATGGATGTGAGCAGGGCAAAATACGTGATAATGAGTATTATACTGGCACGACTGTTCTTTAGTTTATGGATTTCAATATTGAGTAATCTTAACATGGTCTAAGATCTTGATTTAATGATCAGTGATTATTGGTTATGGTTAGAAATTGCTGTTCCAGAGTGGGAAGGCGTTTTACCAAATGAGAGAGCACGATGTTCTTTTTCATTAAGTACTGGTTCATATCGGCTCCTGAAATATCTTTGCTAAGTTTTAGAAATATTTTTCCTTCCTCCTCATGACTGTTCTCAATGCCGTCGTAATCTTTAAGTGCCTGAAAAAGTTCGGTTGTGGAGCTCGTTGAAATCAGTTCTATCACCCCAAAGGAGGAGGTCATTTCATCGACCCGCCCCGAATACAGTTTGATGCCGTTTCTAATAACGACAACATGTGAACACACTTTTTCCACTTCATCCAGCAGGTGTGAAGCAAGTAGAATTGTTGTACCATTGGCTGCAATATCTTTGATGATTCTCCTGATTTCGTGTATTCCTTGTGGGTCCAACCCGTTTGTTGGTTCATCAAGAATCAGAATCTCAGGATCATTTAAAAGGGCAGAGGCAATGGCCAGACGTTGTTTCATTCCCAGCGAAAAGGTCTTGAATTTACTATTTCTTCTTTCATAAAGGTTGACCTCTCTCAATTTCTCGTCAATTTTATCAAAAGAGATCTCTTTTATCCTGCAAACTAATTGAAGGTTTTGACTCGCGGTCATATAGGGATAAAAATTTGGGCGCTCAATAATGGCTCCAACTTTTTTAAGGGCTTCGTGTGTTGATACGTTTCCATCAAACCAGCTGAAACTACCCGCTGTTTTGTTCACCACATTAAGGATAATACCCAAGGTGGTCGACTTTCCACTGCCGTTAGGACCAAGTATTCCATAGACATTACCTTTTTGAATGTCAAAAGAGAGGTCATTTACGGCATGAATATTACCAAATTTTTTGTGAAGTTTTTTTAGTGATAAGATTGTTTCCAAGTTAGATCTTTTGAAGTGACATCAGTTAGACGAGCATAGCCTGTAAATGTTACTAAAAAACTAAAGGTTGAGGATCAAAGTTAGGTTCTGGGCCTAAAGTTTATTAAATTCGTCGAAGATGGGTCGATCCAAAACAAGGAACAATGGATGAAAAATTAATTTCAAGAAAGAAGCCTACTTTCCCTATAAATGAGGAATTGTATAACTATCTGAGCACGTATAACAGGAGTATCAAAATCCCCATTTTTTATGATGATTTATTGAGGTTTTCCGGTTCTGTAACAGTCTATGATAAATTTGATAAGGATACGCTCTGGATCAGGGTATACTACCCTGAGTTTGAGCAAAAGGAAATCGATATGAGTTTAAAGAGGATGTACAATATTCTTCATGGTGACGGTAGCGGGGAGATTCTTGAAAACCTGATCGTCGATGAAATTGATTATTGTACCTTTGGTAATTCGAAACCTTTCAGGGTAAGAGTCAGGAACATTCTCAATGATAACTACACTTATATTTATGTAAAAAAGGCTGATGCTTCGAGAGTCTATGGTCTCGAGTTCGAACATTTATTGTCGCCCAATTCGATAAATTTTTTGGTTTATAAGGATACCTTGATTGAAGAACACGTCCTGGGAATTCCAGGCGATATGTTTATGGAGGAAAGTCTGGAAGGAATTTCAAAAGTGGAGAAGCAACGTTTATCAAAGGAATTCGTAAAATTCAATGAGCGATCTACTTTGAGGTTGTTGGGAGATATGCGGGCCTATAATTACGTGATCGTGCCAACCTATGACTTTGACCAGGTACAATATCGTATTAGAGCCATGGATTTTGACCAACAAAGCTATGAAGGAAATTTAAAAGTATACAGACCACAGTTCTTTAAAGATAATTATGAATTCGTGAAGATGGTTGAAGAACATTTGGGTACAGAATCTGTCGAGCAATATAAAAAAGAAGAACGATCTGCTTTGGCTAAACGGTTAAAAGCTACAGGGAACAGAATTCGCAGATTGTTGAAATGCATGAAAAATGATCAAATATCTAATCCACAGAATGTGGAGATGCTAAAAAAAGATCTTATCGATTATACTCATGACAAGGAGTTTAAGAATTGTAAGAATATGGGGGAGATCATTCAGGTAGTGTTTAATTTTGTTGTCAGAAATTATGAAAGTGTTAATACCTACATTATCAGGTAATCTAATTTGAAAAAAAAGGGCCCAAAAATAAACGAGCCCCTATTTATATCTAATATTCTACTCTTCAGCTGGAGGGGCTGATACCATTGTGACGACACGGTATAATTGTTTATGCCAATTTCCAGCAGAATTGTCTTGGACGCTATCGCCAAAACCTTCGGGCCAGACGAAGTCTTCAGAAAACGCTGGACTTAAGGCATCTGTCATAGATGAGAAAATGTCATAGGAAGATGTAGAGTATGGAAATTTAGGTGAATCAGGCGCTAAAATATAATCATTACCCCATCCTTTATGAGTGGTTTTGCCATCAGCCATCGCTTTTTCGATTAATGGTTTCCACTCCTCAGTTTCAAAGGTCATATGTTTATTGACATTTTTTGGATTGTGATAGATTACGTAGACATAGTTAAAATCTTCAGCAGGATTTGCATCAGGTGCTGACACAAAATTATTTCCGCTTCGAAGATAAATTGTTGCTGTATTCTTTGCCATGCCCCAGGTATCCATATCTTCCATTTTTGTATCGGGGAAAAGTGCCTGTAAATTTCCCCAGATCTCGTTACTAGTGTCCATATTGTTAAAAGTATTGACAATCAATATATTGGAGCTTTTATCCTGGTTAAGACCACCTACTTTTTGCAGGATTGCCCAAAAAGTCAGATTTCCTTTGGTGACTTCACTTTCGGCTAATTTTTGCCAGTAAGTCGTTTCTCTTTTCAGGTATTCTTGCATGTTTTCAGGTTCAACTCTTCTGTACTGATGGGTGACTACAGCCTGGGCAAACATGCTGGGAATGCAGAATAGCATCGCCAAAATAAATAAAGATAATTTTTTCATAATAGTTTGATTTAGTTTGAATTATAAAGGTAACTAAAAAAATCAAACCTATTTTTGCAGGCAAAAAGAACAAAAATAATGAAGTCTAAAGATCAATTCTGGCTAACAAAATTGATATTATCACCCTTAATTATAACTAAAATCTCCAAAATCATCTTCGAATTCATCTTCTTCTAAATCATCAAGAGATAAATCTTCGATTTCGAATTGGATCACTGGTGCAGTACTGGGAACAAGGCCTAAGGAAAACAAGAGGCTCGGAAGTTTCACTTTGTTATCATCAAAATTGGCCTGGATCAATTCCACATAAAAGGACCACATATGAAAGAAATCATACACATAAAGCATTTTGTCATTTTCTTTCTGCAAGACTTCATTGAGAATCACGTCCTTCATTTGTACTTTTCTCTCAGTTGCTTCACTCATGTCGAAGAGCGGATGCTCTTCTCCCTGAATCCAGGTTTTGTCTGACCTGTAAAAAGAAGCCATCTCGTCTCCGGTAAAACCAAAGGAGTTGCTAATGACCTTATGAAGATCTTCCAGATTTGCGCCTTGCTCAATAACGATGTCTCTTATCACATCTTCCTTCGAATTTAAAATTACTCTGATTTTATACCCCATGACCATCTATCCTAATGTTTTGCAAAATTAATACTTTAATCCAAAAGTGTTACTTTTACCTTGTTAAAAAAATGTCATAATTTTCTTTGCATAATGGATACCAAAAAAGTTTTAGAAAAGCTCAATTCACTCAATAAGAATACCCTGATGGAAACCCTTAATATCAGATATACTGAAGTGGGAGAAGATTATCTCGTGGCAACCATGCCAGTTGATGAAAGGGTTCATCAGCCTATGGGGCTTTTGCATGGCGGAGCGTCTGTTGCCCTTGCAGAAAGTGTTGGAAGCGCTGCTTCTCATCATTTTATCAATCATTCACTGGGTGAGGTAAGAGGAATTGAAATCGCTGCAAATCATGTTCGCAGTATAAGAGAAGGAATGGTTAAAGCGACTGCAAGAATGATTCACAAGGGAAGGACAACACTTTTATGGGAGGTCAGGATTGAAGATGAAAAGGACAGATTGATTTCCATTTGTAAACTCACCTGTATCATATTAGAAAAGAAATAGAACCTCAAATGAAGCCTAGTCTAATCAAAAAGATCTTAAAAATCACTGGATTTATCTTTTTGGTTGTATGTATACTACTCGGCTATTTGTTATATAACTTTATAAGCCCCAGCACTGATAGTGAGATCAGGAAGAAGTTCGAGGATACTGCTTTTCAGCCCAATATTAGTTATGAGTTATATAAAGGCAGGGAAGTGAGGCTGATCAAAATGAGACAAGCCATTGATACACTTTTACCAACTTTATTTTTTGTGCATGGGTCGCCGGGTTCTTCCATGGATTTTCAACGCTATTTAAAGGATTCCACCTTAAACAGTTTAGCCAATATTGTGACCTATGACAGAATTGGATACGGGCTTTCACATACAGGTGTTGTGCTCGAATCTCTTGAAGACGAAGTTGACCTGTTACATCAATTGATCAAGACTATTCAAGCTCGCAACATCATTATGGTTGGTTATTCCTATGGTGGAACGGTAGTTATGGCTTCGGAAAAGGGATATAAGAAGAAAATTGTTTTAGCAGCTGCTGTTCGCGGTGATCTTGAACCTATGTTCTGGGCGATGAATGTATATAAATGGAAGTATTCAAGACCCGTGGTTCCACAGGTGCTCCAAGGAGCCAGTATAGAGAAATTAAGGCATGTTACAGAATTGCCAACATATGGAAATAGGTGGAGCCTGAGTCCGTCCAGAGTCTTGTCTATCCATGGAAAAGAAGATTTTATAGTCCCATTTGAGAATTCCTTGTATTTAGAACAACTTTTTGATGCTGATAAGTTTAGTTTAATTCCCCTTGAAGAAGGTGACCATTCACTTATTTGGACTAATTTTGAATTCATTAAAACTGAATTAATAAAAAGTATTAAGGAGTGATGATTTTGGAGGAGGTTTTAGATAAGGTCAAACAAGCCAAACTATTGGAGACCCCATTTGTAGTGTACAGAACCCCAGGCGCTGATTTCATAGAAGCCATGGTTCAGAAAAACTCACGACTCGACTACCTTAGTAATTTTACAGAATCCGGCTTTATCATGGCACCTTTTGACCTGAATGATAAGGTCGTCTTGTTTGCTGAAGACAATGTGCATCGTTATGCTTCTGATATAAGCTCACAAAATAAAGTGAGACTTGATAAATCATTCAACGAATTTGAGGCGGTTGATGATTCATTAGGAAGAGATAAGCATATCGACCTCGTTAAAAAGGGAATGGAAGGCATTAAAAATGGTGACTTTATTAAAGCAGTCCTTTCAAGGGCAGAATTTGTGGAAATAAAAGGGCTTGATATCATCCATACCTTTTTAAGGTTGATGTCAAAATATACAGACGCCTTTGTTTATGTATGGTATCATCCTAAAATTGGTCTTTGGGCCGGGGCAAGCCCGGAAACGCTTTTAAGAACAAAAGGAAATCATTTTAAAACCATGTCTCTGGCAGGCACGCAAAAATACAGAGGAGAGGTTGAGGTGTCCTGGGGTGAGAAGGAAGTACGAGAGCAGCAAATTGTAACTGACCACCTGCTTGATTCACTCGACGGATTCTCTCTTGAACTGAGCAAAAGGTATACCAAAAAGGCAGGAAACCTACTCCATTTATGCAATGATATTGAAGGTGTTCTGGATGAAAGGGTACGTTTAAAAACCTTGATTGATAAGTTACACCCTACTGCTGCCGTTTGCGGCTTACCCAAAAAGAAGGCTCAGGAGTTTATTTTGGCTCAGGAAGGTTATGATCGCAGTTTTTACACTGGTTTTTTAGGGGAATTAAATTGCGAAAAGAGGCAGCATAAAATTAACAGGGACCCTAAAATTAAAAAAATTGAATCAAATCTTTTTGTCAATCTAAGGTGTATGCAAATACTGTCAGAACCAAAACCGGGAGTCATTATCTACGTTGGAGGGGGTGTTACATCAGGAAGCAATCCGGTTTCGGAATGGGATGAGACGGTCGATAAGAGTCTGGTTATGAAATCAGTTCTTTTAGGGATAGGGCAGGAGCTTGATTAGGACTAGAACTTTGCCGTGTTTCCGAAAAAAATCACTTATTTTTGTATCCTATTTTAACGACATAAATGCCTAAATATCCCAAAAAAAAACTTGCTCAATTACTCATGCAGGCATGCGTAAATTACGGTATTGAACAGGTAGTTATCTCTCCTGGTTCACGTAATGCTCCATTAACCCTTGGTTTTGTAAATCACCCCGAGGTAGAAACTTTCAGTATCGTTGATGAACGTTGTGCTGCTTTTTTTGCCATGGGACTTGCCCAGCAATCCGAGAAAACTGTTGCATTGTTGTGTACTTCGGGTTCTGCTTTGTTGAATTATTACCCGGCGATCGCAGAAGCGTATTACAGTAAAATACCTTTGTTGGTTATTTCGGCAGATAGGCCGAAACGGCTACTTGATATTGGAGATGGGCAAACAATCAGACAGGAAGGGGTATTTAGCAACCATATTCTTTTTCAGACAAATCTTCAGAGTGAAGATCAGATCTCTTTAAAAAAGGGAGCAGACATGATGCTTGTTGATAATGCTAAGTTCATTATTGAAGCCCTTGATAGTGCAGCTTCAGGAAAAGGTCCCGTTCATATCAATATTCCCTTTGATGAACCTTTGTATGAAACTGTAGATTATTTATACAACTTTGACTCTATATCAATTCAAAAGAAACTAGTGCAGAGCGATTCTTTGTTGCAGGAAGAGCCACTGCAGTTGAGCGATTTGGAAAATTTCTCTTTGATTTGGAATGGATCAGACAAAAAAATGGTACTCATAGGCAGTAATTTTCCCGATAAACTTCTGCAGACCCAAATGAATCATCTTATAAAAGATCCTTCGGTGGTGATACTTACAGAGACAAGCTCCAATGTGGCTGATGATAAATTCATCAATAATATTGATCAGCTTATTTTTCCTGTAAAAGATATTGATTTTGAAGAGCTTAAGCCAGAGGTCCTCCTAACATTTGGCGGGATGGTCGTTTCAAAAAAAATAAAACAAATGTTGCGCAAGCATCCGCCCGAACACCACTGGCATGTGGATGCCCACAGAGCTCTCGATACGTTTCACAGTATAACGCGTCATTTTGAGATATCTCCTCAATTGTTTTTCAGTCAGTTTTTCTTTTTAACCGAGATTGTAGAAAGCTCTTTTCAGTTTCATTGGTTGTCTTTAAAAGAGCAACGAAAAATAAAGCACGATAATTTTTTACAAAGTCTTGACTTTTCAGATTTAAAGGTATTTGATCTGGTATTGAAAAGCTTGCCAGTCAATATCAATTTGCAAGTAGGAAACAGTTCTATTATTCGTTATACACAGTTATTTGATATTGATCCCACTATAAAAGTATTCTGTAATAGGGGCACTAGCGGAATCGATGGGAGTACCTCAACAGCGCTAGGAGCCGCCTATGAGAATGCTGAACAAACGGTATTGATCACTGGTGACATCAGTTTTTTTTATGATAGCAATGGGCTTTGGAATAGTTATATTCCGGTAGATTTCAGAATCATTGTGGTTAATAATGGCGGTGGCGGTATTTTTAAATTTATTCCAGGGCCCAAATCGTCAGGTGCGCTGGACTATTTTGAAACGCCTCACAATTTAAATGCTTCGGCTTTGTGCAAGATGTTTGGTTTTGACTATTTCGCTGCTAAGGATACGGTTGGGTTAGAAACTCAGTTGGTAAAATTCTATTCTCCCTCAAAAAAGCCGGCGTTGCTTGAGGTTTTTACCCCAGGTAATTTAAACGATTCCATACTCAAGGATTATTTTATGAACTTAAGATAAATCTGAACCCGAAATCCAATTTACAGGCCTTGATTTTCGTCTTCAGGTGCTGCCTCTTCTTCAGGAATTTCTTCACCTTCACTATAACCAAGACGGTCGGATCTTTGCTTTTCAAGAACTCGTTCAATGTTCGCATAGTAGCCGTCGGAGTTAGGATTATCGGAACCAATTTTTGCATAGCCGTTTTTATAGTGCTTTAATGCCTTCTTGTAATCAAAACCGGTTTCATAATACAGACCGATATAATAATCGCCAAGAGCTGTGTCTGGATATAATCTCATGATCATTTTTCCGAATTCTTCAAGATAATCTCCATTGGCTTTGTCAATGATAATCGGTTCGATCTTATAGATATCACTTTCGCGAATTTTCACGTTTGAGCCGTACAAATATTCTATTTCCACATATTTTTTTTCCAGATACTCAATGGCGTCTCCAGGTTCCATTTCGGCAATCTGCTCAGTAAATTCTTCCTTTGAAATGGCGGCAAACTGTTGGAACGTAAATCCGATGGCGCTGGCTACTGATTGCCCAATAGAAGCGGTTTTATTGGAATTTGAAAAATCATCAAATTTGTATTTAAAGTTTGGATTTTCAGATAACTTTAATAAGTTATGCGTGCTATTGATAGCTGCCGTTCTTTTCTCGGTATTGTAGTCTCCCCCGCTCATATAATAAAAGTATGGAGTGATCAGACTTTGGCTCTTTAATTCAAGTTTTTCATGCAATCCAGTTGCATAACTCGGATTTATATTGATATACGCATTAAAAACCGGAGTTTCCTCAAGAAAGTAATAATTGATAAAATTTGCTGTAAGGGTGTTTCCCATAATTGTTTTAAACAAAGAAGTAGGGTAATTATCATCCAAAAATGGTAACAACTCATCTCTTATAAAACCATAGAATTTTGAACTGTCCTGGTTGGGTAAACCAGTGTCTTCGCTATAGTCACAATCTATGTATCTTTCTTCATTTTGATTTTGAAATATGCCCACCACGATTTGCTCGGGCGCTTTGTCTCTGGAAGCAAATAGTTTCGAATTGGCGAGGTAAACATCAAATAAAAACTCACCATCCAACAGAACAGTGACAGGATAGGTGTTTTTATTATTTTCTTCAAAAGAGTCAGGTACATAGATCTTTAGAATTCTTTCCTGGTTCAAATTAGAGGAATTGAATTTTTTATAGACGATGTTATCCTGTGCCTGGGCCAGAAAGGAAAAAAAGAACAAGACTACAATTATTTTTCTCATAAGAAATGCTTTAAATTGTTATTGATTAGCATGACAAAAACGATCAACAAGAAGTTTTATCTCTAAACTTTTGTTAATTTCGCTACTATTAATTACTTAACGAACGATTAATAAGGGTAATTATTTTATAAAATCCATAAAACTTATCATATGAATCAACCCAATTGGCAAATAGTGAAAGAATTTGAGGATATTACCTATAAAAAATGCGATGGGGTAGCAAGAATAGCTTTTAATCGACCCGATGTAAGAAATGCTTTCCGCCCTCAAACTACCAAGGAGCTTTATGACGCTTTTTATGATGCTCAGGAGGATATAAATATAGGAGCAGTTTTACTCTCCGCTGAAGGCCCTTCGACTAAGGATGGCGTGTTTTCTTTTTGCAGTGGAGGAGACCAAAAGGCAAGAGGGAGTCAGGGCTATGTTGGAAAGGATGGCTACCACCGCCTCAATATACTGGAAGTTCAAAGATTGATCAGATTTATGCCTAAAGCGGTGATTGCCGTGGTGCCAGGTTGGGCCGTAGGAGGAGGTCATAGCCTTCATGTGGTTTGTGACCTTACCTTAGCCAGTAAAGAACATGCCATTTTCAAACAGACCGATGCAGATGTGACCAGTTTTGACGGAGGGTATGGGTCTGCCTATCTCGCAAAAATGGTGGGTCAGAAAAAGGCTCGTGAGATTTTTTTCCTCGGAAGGAATTATTCGGCTCAGGAAGCCTATGAAATGGGTATGGTCAACGCGGTGATTCCTCATGAAGAATTGGAATTAACAGCATTTGAATGGGCGCAGGAAATCCTTGCAAAGTCACCAACCTCTATAAAAATGTTGAAATTCGCCATGAACCTTACAGATGATGGCATGGTTGGGCAGCAAGTTTTTGCAGGTGAAGCGACCAGGCTGGCTTATATGACTGATGAAGCGAAGGAAGGAAGAGATGCCTTTCTTGAAAAACGCAAACCAAATTTTGAGAAGAAGTGGATTCCATAAATCAGACTATAATCAATGAATAAACAAACGATTACTTTTTTAATAAAATGTAACGATCAAAAGGGTTTGGTGGCAGAGATCACCAATTTCTTTTACAAAGAAGGATTCAATATACTCAGTTGTCAGCAACATGTCAATAAGCTCGAAAACAAATATTTCATGCGGATACATTTACAGGCTGAAGGTGTGCTTCTTTCAAATTCTGAATTAGAATCTAAATTCGATGCCTTGGCTCGTTCTCTGGATATAAGCTGGTCGGTAAATTACGAGTCTATAAAAAAGAGGCTTGCCATACTCGTATCACATACAAGCCACTGTTTGTATGATCTTTTGGAAAGACAACGTGAAGGTGACTTGGATTGTTCTATCGAGATGGTGATCAGTAATCACGAAAAGCTGCGACATGTAGCAGAAATGTTTGGGGTGCCTTATTATTATCTCCCGGTTGATAAAACGGATAAAAAGAAACAAGAGGATGAATTGATCTCGCTTCTGGATAAAAATGATATTGATTTGATTGTTATGGCGAGGTATATGCAAATCCTTTCCTCTAATTTTATAGGGAAATACCCGGAAAAGATCATCAATATTCATCATTCTTTTTTACCAGCTTTTCAAGGAGCAAATCCCTATCAAAGGGCCTATGAAAGAGGCGTTAAGCTTATTGGAGCTACTGCTCATTATGCTACAAAGGATCTGGATGAAGGTCCTATCATCGAGCAAGGGGTTGAACGGGTTACTCATGAAAGCACCACCAAAACATTGAAAAGGATAGGGGCCGATATCGAGCGCCTTGTACTTGCAAAAGCTGTGAAATGGCATTTGCAGAATCAAATCATAGTTTCCGACAACAGGGCGATTGTGTTCCCCGAAGCGGGAGAATAATTCATTAAAAACACATGGATATGAAGATTATTTGCATAGGTAGAAATTATACAAAACACATAGAAGAACTGGCCAATGAAAAGCCAGAGGAGCCTGTGATATTCATGAAACCGGATTCTGCCATTTTGTTGAAAAACAACCCATTTATCATTCCTCCATTTTCTCAGGATATTCATTATGAAGTTGAGATTCTCATCAAAATCAACAGGACGGGAAAATTTATCGATAAAAAATTTGCCCATAAGTATTATGATGAGATCGGATTGGGGATTGATTTTACAGCAAGAGATCTTCAGGGCAGGTTGAAAGAAAAGGGGCTTCCCTGGGAAAAGGCAAAGGCATTTGATGGAAGTGCCGTTATTGGAAATTTTTGCGATAAATCAAATGTAGACCTTGAAAATATCAAATTTCAGCTTTTGAAAAATGAAGAGATGGTCCAAGATGGAGAATCTTCGCATATGCTTTGGAAGATCGATGAATTGATCGCTTATGTGTCGCAGTATTTCACGCTTAAGATAGGTGATGTCATCTTTACCGGAACTCCGGCAGGGGTTGGAAAAGTGGAATCGAATGATGTACTTATAGGGATGCTTGAAGGAAAGGAAATGTTTCAAATTAGAGTTAAATAACACTTGAAGAACAGCGAAATAGAAATAAAATTTCTGGTCATCACTACTAACTTAAAAAAAAGCGGAATCATTTGAGTCCGCTTTTTTTATACATCATGTTGAAATTTAATTTTTCAGTACGATCCTGAATCGGGCCTTACCTTCTTCAAGATGAGCCAAAGCCTCGTTTACTTTCTCCATCGGGAATTCTTCAACCGTTGGGTATATGTTATGTCTCACACAAAAATCAAGCATTGTTTTTGTAAGTTCAGGGCTTCCTATTGGGCTCCCGCCAACTGTTTTTTCACCCATTATAAGAGAAAATGCCGGTATAGCCATAGGTTCTAAGACAGCACCCACAGTATGAAACTTTCCTTTTGGCTTTAAACAGCTCAGATAAGAATTCCAATCAAGACTTACATTAGTCGTATTTAATATAAAATTTAGTTTTCCTGCAATACTCTCAAGGTCTTCAGTAGATCTTGAATTGATTACTTTAGTAGCACCCATTTGCAAGATTTCCTCCTTTTTATCAGGGTTTGAACTAAACGCAATAACTTCACATCCCCAATGTTTAAGAAATTTAAGAGCCATATGCCCTAATCCTCCAATGCCAATAACGCCAACAGTATCTGTTGGTTTTACTCCTGCCAAGATGATGGGATTAAAAACAGTAATACCACCACATAACAAAGGGCCTGCTTTAGCTAAATCGATCGCTTCAGGAAGTGGAATTGCCCATGACCAATGTCCACGTACATAATCTGCAAAGCCCCCATGACGACCAACAATAGTAGCTTCATTATTTGAACAAAGATGTTGCGAACCATCCATGCATTCAGAACAGCTCATACAGGAGGCAGACAGCCATCCAAGACCAACTTTGTCACCTACCTTAAGGTTCTTTACAGCTCCTCCGGCCGCAATTACTTCTCCAATAATTTCATGTCCAGGGACCAAAGGGTAGCTTGTCATGCCCCATTCATTATTGATCATACTTAGATCAGAATGGCAAACACCACAATGTGAAACTTTAATATCGACTTGTTCGGCACCTAAATCACCTAATTCATAAGAATAAGGCTCTAATTTTCCATTTGGCTCTGAAGCCGCAAATGCATTTACTTTCATATGTTTATTTTTCGGGGGTTATTATATTAGTATTAATTTATACGTAAGTATAAAGGTTATATGTTTTATTGGCCTCGCCAGTTAAGACAATAATTGGCCCGATAAAGTTACGATAAATATTAGTCAGAAACTTCTGATTCATTTATCTCATCCGCATAAAGCTTCATCCCAGCCTCATAATACTTATCACCTTCTGTCCAAAATGGGGTTTTTGGATCATTGGCGATCAATCTTGATGACAGTACATAAGATTTAAAGAATTTCACGAGATAATCATAATCTAAAGATTCGGGATTGTCAGTTACCTGATGGTAGTATTTATTTATTTCATCATCAAATGCAGTAAAGCCCAAACTGAAAGTTGGTGCCGGCACTCCTTTGGCCGCAAAGTTTACATTATCTGATCGATCGAAAAGACCCTGTTCGGGGGCCGGATCATCTATAACGGTTAAGCCAAATTCGTTACCGGCATCTATAATGTGTTGACCCATGTTCGTTCTATGTAATCCAAATATGGTAATTTTTGTAGTGTCATTGTATCCAGCGCCGTCACTATTAAAACAGTAAACCATTTTATTTAAGGGCATCATCGGGTTCTCTGAATAATATTTACTTCCCAATAATCCTTTTTCCTCTCCGGTAAATAAAATAAATAGAGAAGATCTTTTTGTTGGATATTTTCCAATGTTTTCCGCAACACTTAATACGGTAACTGTTCCGACTGCATTGTCTCTTGCTCCATTATAAATGGAATCATTTTCAGCATTTGGCTTTCCGACTCCGATATGGTCATAATGTGCTGAATAAATCATAAATTCATCTTTTAATTTAGGGTCAGAACCTTCAAGATATCCAACAACATTTCTCGACGATAATAATTCGGTTTTGATCCCCTCAATTTTTAATTCGATCTTGAGTTTTTTTGATTTTGAAAGCTCAGTTGCCATTGCCATACCCTCATCCATCATCCAAAGATGAATGAATTTTTTCTCATTCTCTTCCGCACTCTTTAAGCCTGTTTTCGCTTCGTTGAAATAATGGGAATAGCGATCGTACATGCTTTGTTTAACTTCTGCCAGTTCTATAAGTCCTTCAGCTCCTGCACTTTTAGCAAGCGCTCTTTTTGTTCTTCCAGGCCCAAACATTGATCTCATATCTTTGATTTCTGGTGAACCAGCCTTTACGATGACAATTTTTCCTTTAAGATCCTTGCCTTCGAAATCTTCTTCGCTTCCATAACCTAGATAGATGGCCTCTCCCTGGAAATCAATATTTTTCGCATACAAGGCCAAAAATTTTTCTCCCACAAGATCATTGATTTTTACAGAAATAGTATTGGCTGCTGTTATTTTTTCCAAGGGAACGTTTTGATAGAAACTACCATTTTCACCCGCGGGTTTTACACCAAATTTCCTCAATGTATTAGCAATATAGGATGCTGCTATGTCTAATTCATTCGAACCGGTTTGTCTGCCTTTCATTTCATCGGAAGCCAGAAAATATATATGACTTTCAATGTCATTTTTAAAAACGGTTGATTGGGCAAGCTCTGCCTCTGATTGTGCGAATGACGAAAGGCTTAAGCCAATTAAAAACACGTATAGTATATTATATTTCATTAATGGATATTTTGAGTTTGCCGGTAAATATATAGATTTCTTAGTTAAGATATTTGGCCTGATTTATAGGGAGCGTGTTTTCTTAAAGGCAATGACTATATTTGTTCTCCATAAATTATACAAGGCTGATGCAGGCAGAAATTATTACGATTGGCGATGAGATTCTAATAGGACAAATCGTTGATACTAATTCACAATGGTTAGGTCAAAGATTAAATGAAATAGGCGTTTCCATCTATCAGATCACCTCCATACAGGATGACAAGGAGCATATTTTAAAAGCAGTTTTTGAGGCAGAAGCCAATGTTGACATTATTATCATAACCGGAGGTCTGGGTCCAACAAAGGATGATCTCACCAAGTTGACACTGGTAGAATATTTTCACGACGAGCTGGTCAGGAATGCTGAAATAGAAGATCATATCAAACATTTATTTGGCAGGATCAACTATAAATTCACCGATATGGACCTCAAACAAGCCATGTTGCCAAGTAAGGCCAGGGTGCTGAAAAATGAACTTGGAACTGCTTCTGGGATGTGGTTTGTGAAAGAGAATAAAGTAATTATCTCTCTTCCCGGGGTTCCGAATGAAATGAAGGGATTAATGACAAATTCGGTACTTCCTGCCCTCAGAGAAAGTTTTCAGCTTCCTTATATTTTACACAAAACGCTTCATACTTATGGTTTGGGTGAAAGCAGGGTAGCAGAAAGGCTCGAAACCTGGGAAAATCAACTTCCTAAGGCAATTAAGTTGGCCTATCTGCCTTCGTATGGTCGGGTGAGGCTCCGATTGAGCGCCAAGGGAAAGGATTTGAAACAATTGCAACAAGAGCTGGAAAGGGAAGTAAAGTCACTTCGTTTACTTATTAAAGATATATTCGTGGGTGAAGATGAAAATGAAGCTTTAGAACTCTCGTTACATAAAATACTAACGGACAATTCTCTAAGCTTAAGTTTGGCAGAAAGTTGTACAGGGGGAAATATCGCTAAGATGATAACTACCCTACCCGGAGCTTCAAAGTTTTTAAAAGGAGCCTTAGTGGCTTATAGTGCCGAAGTAAAAGAAAAGATTCTTCAGATACCTGCCCAAATGATTGGCAGGCATTCTGTAGTCAGTGAGGAAGTTGCTATCGAAATGGCGCTCCAATGTCAAAAATTATTCGGTACAGATTATGCCGTGGCAACAACAGGTAATGCAGGACCTACGACTGACGAAACGGATAAATCGGTTGGGGTTGTATTTATTGGACTAGCATCTCCAAGAGGTGTTTACGCAAAAGAATATTTCTTCGGGAAACCCAGAGGGAAAGTGATAGAAAGAGCTTCTGTTAAATCCTTGGAACTCCTAAGGAAAGAAATTTTAAAAAACACAGTAAATAGTTTGTCAGATTAGGAAAGAATATTTAATTTTGCACCTCGTTTTGAAATAAGAATTAAAACAGTCAGAAAATGTCAAGAGTTTGTGAGTTAACGGGCAAGAGAGCAATGGTTGGTAACAACGTGTCTCACGCTTTGAATAGAACCAAAAGGAAGTTCAAAGTTAATTTGGTAAAAAAACGTTTTTATTTACCAGCGGAAGATAAATGGGTAACTTTAAAAGTTTCGACCAGAGCTCTAAAGAACATCAATAAAAAAGGTGTTGAGGCTGTAATTGCTGAGGCAAGAGCTAATGGTTATCTAAAAAAATAAGAAGAGATGGCAAGGACTAGAGGAAATAGAATACAAGTTATTTTGGAATGCACAGAGCATAAAGCTTCTGGACAACCAGGAACTTCTCGTTATATTACAACGAAGAATAAGAAGAATACTCCGGATAGATTGGAAGTTAAGAAATTCAATCCTATTCTGAAGAAAATGACAGTTCACAAGGAAATTAAATAATAAGAGATTTTCACTTTTGTGGGAATGTAAAATAAACATTGAGTCATGGCAAAGAAATCAGTAGCATCTTTACAAACAGGGTCAAATAGATTGACCAAGGCTATTAAAATGGTTAAATCTGAAAAAACAGGAGCCTACATATTTGTTGAAAGCATTATGGATCCATCAAAAGTAAGCGATTTCTTGAGCAAGAAATAATCCTTATTTTTTAATATATACAAAAAGCTACTTTCTTTTGAAAGTAGCTTTTTTGATTTTGGCCCAAGTTATATTCCCCTGAAATTTGATTAACTTTGTGTCCGCTAAAAAAAATCGATCTAATTAGAATGTAATCATGAGTTTGTTCAAAAAAATATTTTCCAAAGAAAAGAAGGAAACCCTGGATAAGGGCCTGGAGAAATCCAAAACTTCTTTTTTTAATAAACTGTCAAAAGCTGTAGCCGGCAAGTCAAAAGTTGATGACGATGTACTAGATAATCTTGAAGAAGTGCTTGTTTCATCTGATGTTGGGGTAGAAACTACGCTGAAAATCATTGATAAGATCGAAGAACGCGTATCAAAAGATAAATATTTTGGAACTGAAGAACTCAACAGTATACTTAGAGAGGAAATTGCAGCGTTGCTGGCAAAGACAAATACAGGCAACGAAACTGAATTCGCTATTCCTGCAGGTAGTGAAAAACCATATGTGATCATGGTTGTTGGTGTAAATGGCGTTGGAAAAACAACTACCATTGGAAAATTGGCAGCTCAGTTTAAGAAGCAAGGTCTTAAGGTAGTCCTTGGAGCGGCTGATACATTCAGGGCGGCAGCTATTGATCAATTACAGGTATGGGCCGATAGAGTGGATGTGCCGATGGTAAGGCAGGAGATGGGCAGTGATCCGGCTTCTGTGGCTTTTGACACGCTTCAGTCGGCGATAACTCAGGAGGCTGATGTTGTTATAATTGATACGGCAGGAAGACTTCATAACAAGGTGAATCTAATGAATGAGTTGTCAAAAATAAAAAGAGTGATGCAGAAAGTTGCAGCCAATAAGCCAGATGATGTTTTATTGATTTTGGATGGTTCTACCGGTCAAAATGCTTTTGAGCAAGCCAGGCAATTCACTAAGGCCACGGAGGTAACATCTTTGGCGGTAACCAAATTAGACGGAACGGCTAAGGGAGGTGTGGTGATTGGAATTTCAGATCAGTTCCAGATACCGGTAAAATATATTGGTGTTGGTGAAGGGATCGATGACCTTCAGGTGTTTAATAAAATAGAATTTGTGGATTCTTTTTTTAAGTGAGACTTGAGACTTGAGACTTGAGACTTGAGAAGGAGATGTGTGAATTAAGAACGATGCAAAATTATGAGAACAAAATCTTCTAAAAAAAATAAAATTAATGTTGTCACATTAGGCTGTTCTAAGAACGTTTATGACAGTGAAGTGTTGATGGGACAACTCAAGGCCAATAACAAAGAAGTAGTACACGAAGATGAGAATGATGACGGCAATATTGTTGTAATCAATACCTGCGGCTTTATTGGCAAGGCTAAGGAAGAGTCGGTCAATACGATACTTCATTATGTCGATAAAAAGCAAGCCGGTACCGTTGATAAAGTTTTTGTGACCGGATGTTTAAGTGAACGATATAAACCTGATCTTGAAAAGGAAATTTCGGATGTGGATCAGTATTTTGGCACTCATGACCTCCCCAATTTACTAAAAGCCCTTGAAGCTGATTATAAACACGAATTGCTTGGTGAAAGGGTAACTACAACACCTAAACACTATGCCTATCTCAAGATAGCAGAAGGTTGTGACAGACCCTGTTCGTTTTGCGCTATTCCTCTGATGAGAGGCGGACATATATCCACTCCAATTGAAAAACTTGTTAAAGAAGCAGAAGGTTTGGCATCCAATGGTGTTAAAGAATTGATCCTGATTGCTCAGGACCTTACGTATTACGGTTTGGATCTTTATAAAAAACGCGCTTTGGCAGAGCTGCTAAAGGCACTTGCAGGGGTAGATGGTATAGAATGGATCAGGATGCATTACGCTTTCCCTACAGGTTTTCCGCTTGACGTTTTAGAGGTTATGAAAACTGAACCTAAAGTTTGCAATTACCTCGATATTCCTTTGCAGCACATTAATTCAGAGCTGTTGAAATCAATGAGAAGGGGTACGAGTTCGGATAAGACCATAAATCTGATCAAAAAATTCAGGGAGATGGTTCCTGAAATGGCCATTCGAACTACTTTTATAGCGGGTTATCCGGGAGAAACAGAAGAGCAGTTTCAGGAATTAAAAGAATTTGTTCGCCAAACAAGATTTGAGCGAATGGGATGTTTTACCTACTCTCATGAAGAAAACACACATGCTCATTTACTAGATGATGATGTTCCCGAGGAGGTTAAGGAAAGGCGTGTAGCAGAATTAATGGAAATTCAAGGTCAGATTTCCTTTGATCTCAATCAGGAAAAGGTGGGAAAAACCTTTACATGTATCTTTGATCGAAAAGAAGGTAATTTTTTTATTGGCCGAACAGAGTTTGATAGTCCCGATGTGGATAATAATGTGATTGTTGATGCTACTAAACATTACCTTCAGGTTGGTCAATTCATTGAAATTTCAATTACTGAAGCAACTGATTTTGATCTTTACGGAGAACCATGCTAGTATTCACGTATTCAAGCTTTAAAAACAGAGGTATTTGGAATTGAATTGGACGTAAGAGTCTTAAAACAAGGTTAAAAAAAATGCAGCCTCTTTTTTAAGATTAAAAAAGATGTATTTTTACTAAAAACTACAATTCATTGACACAATTCAAGTCGACCATTAAATTTCAGAATACCGGGTATTTCTCAAAAATCATGTGTGATTATCTTGATCAAAAAGATTCAATCAATGATTTTTATGAAAATTTTCCAAATATTGAAGGGTTTAGAAAACAGATAGACCAAAAGTCCAAGTCTTATACGAATAAAAGCAGGGAGGTCTTGTTTCAATGTTTGGAAAAGCAAATGAAACATCTGAGCTTGTCAGAACTCACCCAAGAAAACCTAAATCTTTTAAAGGATTCAAAAACTTTTACGGTGACCACCGGACACCAATTGAATCTGTTTACAGGCCCGCTGTACTTTTTGTATAAAATCATTTCGGCAATCAACCTCGCAAAAGAACTTAAAGAGAACTTTCCAGAGTATAATTTTGTTCCAATTTACTGGATGGCAACGGAAGATCATGATTTTGAAGAGATTCGTTTTTTCAATTATAAAGGAAAAAAAATTCAATGGAACAAAGACGTAAAAGGGGCAGTAGGAAGAACTTCCACCGAAGGGCTGAACCTGGTTTTTAAGGAAATAGAAGGAATGTTTGGTAAGAACAAGAATGCAGACAGATTAAAGGAATTATTTTCTAAATCTTATCTGGAGCATGATGATTTAACCGGAGCCACACGTTATTTGGCAAATGAACTTTTTACCGATTATGGCCTTGTGATTGTTGATGGAGATGATCCGGGCCTCAAAACCTTGTTTATTCCTTATGTCAAAGAAGAATTAACAAAGCAGACTTGCTTTAAAGAGGTAATTGAGACCAATGTTTCATTGGGAGCATCTTATCCGATACAGGTAAATCCAAGGGAGATCAATTTGTTTTATCTGGATAAGGAGCTTCGTGAAAGAATTTTGATCGAGGAAGGACTTTATAAGGTAAACAATACTGAGCTTATTTTTACAAAGGATCAGATCATGGATCTGCTAAGGGATTCACCTGAGAAATTCAGCCCGAATGTTTTGATGCGCCCGCTTTATCAAGAGGTAATCTTACCAAACTTATGTTATATAGGTGGGGGCGGAGAGATGGCTTACTGGATGCAACTCATGAATTTCTTTGAAAGGGTTTCAGTACCTTTTCCTATTTTGTTGTTGCGTAATTCGGTTTTGATCGTTGATGAGAAACAAGCTCAGAAGTTACATGCTTTACATATTAGTGAAGATGAAATCTTTCTAAGTCAAAATGATCTGGTCAGGAAGAAGGTGAAGGAGATATCAGATCTTAAAATTGATTTTTCTGAACAACGCAGTGATTTGGAAAAAATGTTTGGGCAGCTAAAGTCATTATCAGACCAAACTGACAAATCATTTTCAGGTGCCGTTTTGGCCCAGGAGAAGAAGCAGCTCAATGGACTGGACAAACTGGAGAAAAGACTATTACAAGCACAAAAAAGAAAATATAAAGAGGTTGTATCGCGCATCACTTTGCTACAGGAACAACTGTTTCCCAAACAAAGTCTTCAAGAGAGGCAGGCTAACTTTTCGGAATTCTATGAGATCTATGGAGAGGAGCTTATTCCTTCTTTGGTAGAGGTGTTAAGACCTTTGCAACTCGAATTTGACGTTATAACACCAAGGTCTTAGATCAAACCACATATGCCAAGAGCTTTTCGATAAGCATCAGATCGGTATTCGTAGTTATAGGAACCTACATCACTGGGATGAATCCAAATGAGTTCATCAAATTCATCATCCTGGGGGATCGTATCTGCATCCACACGATGCCTAATCTTTACAATAGACAATTCCTGACCCATATAAACGGGGTGGCAATCAGGAGGAAAAGGATATCTCACCTTTTCATCATATACCTCAAGGATATGGTCATTGAACAAATGGTAGTTTAATTCTTCTTTCAGTTCTCTGACGATTCCACTGATGAGATCTTCCTCTTCATCCAATCCGCCTTGAGGAAATTTGTAGCTTTTATCCCTTGGAGAATAACCAATAAGCACTTTGGACTCATTATTTACGATAACAGCCATAACGGCTTGTCTGTATATTTTTCCCATGCCTTGGATGATTTATGCAAATTTAGCAAATAAAAAATGACCGGCGTAGCGGTCATTTTTTATATAAAAGTAGTATTATGTATTATTATGAGACAAACAAAAAGGAAAACAGCATGGCGAATTTTCCAATTTTAAAATTGTCTAAATTAAAATAATCTTTTTTCCTTGGTATTTTTACCTCAGGTTTTTGAGTGTGTTCAGCGACCAACTCAGAAACTTCACTAATAAGTT
This sequence comes from uncultured Flavobacteriaceae bacterium, assembly GCA_964595535.1. Classification (GTDB taxonomy): domain Bacteria; phylum Bacteroidota; class Bacteroidia; order Flavobacteriales; family Flavobacteriaceae; genus Lutimonas. The sequence continues at coordinate 32,111 of CAZQRD010000016.1, forward strand.
GGTAACAGGAATTGATCAATTTTTCTTCTCTTGGGATATAATCATTCTGAGGATAAAGGATCAACAGAAAATCATCATTATGGTCATTTGAGGTAAAACTTTCCTCTAAACTAAGTGCATTCTTATTTTTAATAAACTCCGTATAAATCTCTCTGAATACTGAGAGTTTACTTTTGTCAATTATAGAGAAATTTACTGAATCGAGAAGGACATCCATTTTTTGATTAAATGAAAGGGCCTTGTCGTGATTTCCAAGAAATTCAGAATTAATGCTATCCTTGATATTGAGTTTTTCCGACAGGTAATCTGTGATGGTGCTCTCTATGAACAACGCTGATACAAAAAACTCATTTCTAACTTTCACCTCGCTTATCTCCATGACTCTATTTAGTTTAAACAGTTACAAACTGAATACTTAAATTCAATCTATTTAATTACTAACGTTATTTGAGGGGAGTTATTACAAGGGGTAATTCAATTACTTTGCCAAAGGCGTATAAGTAATCTTAAAACAAAGTTAAAAAATAAAGTAACCTATACTAATTATGTTGGTAAAAATACCTGTAATTGTGGATAAAATTCATGGTATACCATGAATAAAAAAAGCCCTTTTGACAAATAAAAGGGCTTTTCGATAAGATCTTATAAAAGAAATATATGCTTATTTTTTGAACTTAGCGTATTTAGATTTGAACTTGTCAATACGACCAGCTGTATCAACTAATTTCATTTTACCTGTGTAATATGGGTGAGAGGTACGAGAGATCTCTAATTTGATCAACGGGTATTCTGCACCTTCAACATCAATTGTTTCTCTTGAATTGGCAGTTGACTTGGTCAGAAACACATCACCATTAGACATGTCTTTAAATGCTACCATTCTATAATTTTCCGGATGTATTCCTTTTCTCATCGTTAACTCATTTAAATTTTATACTTTCGCTTCTCTTAAAAGCAGATTCAGCACCTGCCGAATTTGAGAGTGCAAATTTAAATAATATTTTTAATTCACACACATTATTTTAGTTATTTTAAGCAAAAAATAATAATATGAATAAAATTGCTTCCATTTTAACGCTGGCATTCCTTATTATTTTTAATGCCTGTGGTACTAAATACCAATTGAAGTTAGAGTCTCCCAAAAGTATTCAAATTGATAAACCCTTAAACATAAGTGTCAGGGAAAGAAGTGGAAACCCAATTGATTCCATTCAATATTTTATCAACGGCAGGTTGATTGAAAATAATGAAGCAGTTGATATAAACGGATATAAGTTAGGAAAACAGGCCTTGTCAGCCACCATTTATTTTGAAGGAAAGAGTAAAAAGTTAAACAACACCATCTATTTTTTAAATGATACTCCTCCGGAAGTGTATTCTTACGAGGTAGTCAATGAATATCCGCATGACGATCAGGCTTTTACCCAAGGTTTTGTATACCACAATGGTTTTTTTTATGAAAGTACAGGTCAAAATGGAAAATCATCTTTGAGAAAGACCGAAATTGAAACAGGAGAGGTTCTCCAAAAGATCGATCTGGAAAAGAAATATTTTGGTGAAGGAATGACCATTAAAGAAGGTAAGATCTATCAATTGACCTGGAGAAAAAAAGTTGGGTTTATCTATGATCTTGAAAGTTTTAAACTCGAAAAAACCTTTGACTATGACCAGAGTTCTGAAGGATGGGGGCTCACCCATGATAATGAGTATCTGATAAAAACTGATGGCTCCGAACGCATGTGGTTCCTTGATCCTATAACCTTAAAAGAGGATTCTTTTATCGAAACGTATACGAATAAAAGAAAGGCTGAAAAATTAAATGAACTCGAATTTGTCAAGGGTAAAATTTATGCAAATATTTGGCAGAAAAACAGTATTCTTGTTGTTGAACCTTCGAATGGTGCCATTGAAGCAATCGTTAGTTTAAAAGGATTACAGTCAAAGGCTGGCCAAAGCGGCGAAGACAATGTTTTAAACGGGATCGCCTATGATACGGAAAACGATCGCCTTTATGTTACCGGTAAGAATTGGAATAAGGTGTTTGAGATCAAACTGATCGAAAAATAATTTGCTATGCTTCGTTATGTACTTTTTATATTGATCATTTTTATATCATTACAATCCTGTGATGATGAGATCTTTGAAACCACACCAAGTACGGGTCAATTGACCTTTTCAAAAGATACCGTGTTTTTAGACACTGTATTTACAAATATTAGTTCAAGTACAAGAACTTTTAAAGTCTATAATAAAAGCAGCAGTCATATCAATATTCCAAGTGTTAGATTAAGCAGAGGAGAGCAATCTTTTTACAGACTTAATGTCAACGGAGAACCTGGAAAATCATTTGAAAATGTTGGGATATTGCCAAAAGACAGTATTTATATTTTTGTTGAGGCCACGATTGATTTTACAAAAGTAAGCGAGCCGCTTTATCTTGATGAGATTATTTTTGATCAGGGGAGTAATGAACAGGATGTGAAACTGGTTACCTTGGTTCAGGATGCTTATTTTTTGTTTCCCCAAAGAGATGCTCAGGGTATCAAGGAAAAGATTATTCTAGGCATCGATGAGCAGGGAGAAGAGATTTCAGTTGAAGGATTTTATCTGGAAGGGAATACAACCTGGGGTAGCGATAAACCCTATGTTATTTATGGTTATGCCGGTGTAAATGAAGGAAATAGTCTTAGCATCGAGAAAGGGGCCCGAGTTTATTTTCACGAGAATTCAGGACTTCTGGTTGAAAAAAACGCTACACTAAGTATCAATGGGACTTTAGATGAAAAGGTAATCATTCAGGGAGACAGGCTCGAGCCCTTTTATGAAAACATAGCCGGTCAATGGGGCACTATCTGGTTAAGGGCCGGAAGTAAAGACCATGTTATTAATCACGCCCTGATCAAGAATAACGTGATCGGGATTTTAATGGATTCTATTGGCAGTTCGACCGGCCCCACGCTTAAGATTCAAAATACTGAGATTTATAATACGAGTAATTTTGGCTTGTTCGGAAGGGCCACTAATATTTCAGGGTCAAATTTAGTAATAGGAAACAACGGACAGTCTTCATTAGCCTGTACCCTGGGAGGTACCTATAATTTTATCCATGCCACTTTTGCCAATTTCTGGTCTGGAGGTATCAGAGAGTTTCCGGCCGTTCTCGTCAATAATTTTCAGTTCTCGTCAGAGGGCAATGGATCTGAAACTTTGATTTTAAATGACTTGCTGGCTGCTAACTTCACGAATTGTATCATAGACGGTAATCAGAGTATTGAATTCATTCTGGAAAAAAATGAGCAGGCAGGTTTTGAATTTAATTTCAAGAACAACATGCTGCGGTTCGTGGATCCAGGTGGTAATTTTGCCGATGATCCCTTATATGATTTTGAAGATACCAGCAGGTATCAGGACAATATTTTGAATGGGGAGGCTGATTTTAAAGATGTCTTCCTGAATCAATTTAATATTGGTGATGCTTCCGATGGAAAGGCAAAGGCAAATATTTCTGCGGCCCAAAAAGTACCCTTTGATCTCTTGGGGGTCAACCGAGTGGTTTCCCCAGATATAGGAGCCTATCAGCACATAATTTTTGAAGAGTAATTAATTCTCTTCAGGATTAATTTTTATACACGACCCCGTTTTTCATAACAAAAACTACATTTTCCAGTGTTTTTATGTGCTCCGTGGGATCTTCCTCGACTGCAATGATATCCGCATAGTTACCCTTTTCTATGGCTCCTATTAAATCATTATTCAATATCGCGGCGTTTACTATTGTAGCCGACTGAATGGCATGCATTTCAGTCATTCCGACTTCAACCATATAACCAAATTCCTTAGCATTTATGCCATGGGGAAAAACTCCTGCATCGGTGCCAAAGGCAATTTTAACACCTTTTTTATAAGCTTTTTCAAAAGTTCCTTGGATTTTAGGACCTATTTCTTTTGCCTTGGGAACAATGATATCCGGATAATAACCTTTTAATTTTGCTTTCTCGCTTACTTCCTTTCCGGCTGTTATGGTGGGAACATAATACACATTGTGTTCTTTCATCATCTCCATAGTTTTTTCGCTCATCAAAGTTCCGTGTTCAATGGTTCTAACCCCACCTAAAATGGCACGTTGCATACCTTCGTCACCATGTGCATGCGCAGCCACATGCATATCGTAATCTTTTGCTGTTTCACAAATCGTTTTGATTTCTTCTAAGGTGAATTGCGGGTTTTGCCCGTTTTTTGCCATGCTGAGAACCCCGCCAGTTGCTGTGATCTTAATGAGATCAGCCCCATTTTTATAGCGTTGTCGCACTGCTTTTTTTGCATCTTCAACTCCGTTCACCACGCCTTCAGCCGGCCCGGGATCTCCCATCAATTCTTTCCTCATGCCATTGGTAGGATCCGCATGCCCACCTGTGGTTGCCAGTGACTTACCCGAGGTATAGATTCTGGGTCCTATGACGTAGCCGAGATCTATGGCATTTCTCAAAGCAATATTAACTCCTGAACCTCCTAAATCGCGAACCGTGGTGAAGCCGGCCATAAGCGTAGATTTGGCAAATACGGTTGAATGAAGGGCAATATCAGCCTCATTGAGTGTGAATTTTTCCAGGTACCTTTTTGGATTGGACTCCATTTCAAGGTGCACATGCATATCGATTAAACCTGGAAGTACCGTTTTATTTTGAAGATCGATTACAAGGTCCTGATCAGTATTTGCGGATGTATAACCATTATCCACTGAGATAATCTTATCGCCTTCTACCCTAATCGTCATTTTTTTAAGAACTTTTTCATTTTTAGTGTCTATGAGTTTACCGCAATGGATAAAAGTAGTTTGTCCCAACATAAAAGAAGACAACAGTAATAAAAAGATGGTGCTTAAAAATTTCATATTTTTGGTTGTTTATTTTTATATAAATATAATAAGGTTAAACGGGAATCACATGAATCTAAAAAAAATTCTGGTAACAGGTGCCAGCCGGGGAATTGGTCTGGAGTTGGTCAAACAGCTTTCAGATAATGGCCACGAGGTACTTGCCTTAAGCAGAAATACAAAGTCGATCGATATTTTAAAATCGGAATACAAGAAGCTCTGTACAATGCAAACCGAGATTACCACAACTAAAGGAATTGAGGCGGTCGTAAATTTTGTTGACGAAAAATGGGGTGTAGTTGATGTTGTGGTTCATAATGCAGGAACTTTATTACATAAGCCGTTTAAAGAGACTACGGTTGAAGATTTTATAAGGATCTATCAGGTGAATGTTTTTGCGGTGGCGGAACTCACCAGAAAACTTGATCCATTTTTGGTAGAAGGAAGCCATGTTGTAGCCGTAAGTAGTATGGGAGGAATACAGGGAAGTATGAAATTTGCAGGACTTTCAGCATATAGTTCATCTAAAGGGGCTGTCATTACCCTTATGGAACTGCTGGCTGAGGAATACAAAGACAGAGCTGTATCTTTTAATGCGCTTGCTTTGGGGGCCGTACAGACCGAAATGCTGAAAGAAGCTTTTCCCGATTATGAGGCACCTGTGACTGCAGCAGAAATGGCTGCTTATATCATGGACTTTGGACTTAATGGGAACAAATTGTTTAATGGAAAAGTTTTGCAGGTTTCTAATTCGACTCCTTAGCATGCTGTTTTAGAGCAGAAAAAAATAGTGCATTGAAAACAAGAACAGACATTCTACAAAAATACCTTCCCACGGAGTCATTGCCAGGGGTTACAACGTTGATCTCACGTTATCCCTGCCATCTCAAAATTGTGGGAAAAAGGCGCAGCAAACACGGTGATTTTAAAAGGTTCAGCGATGGAAAGGTTCAGATCACCATTAATAATGATCTTAATCCGTATCGGTTTTTACTGACTTTAATTCACGAGTTTGCGCATTTGGTTACGTTTCAGGAGTATAAAAAGGTAAAGCCCCACGGTACAGCGTGGAAAAATAACTTTAAATTACTGATGCTTCCTTTTCTGAGCCCTGAGATTTTTCCGGAGGATATTTTAAGTCTTCTAGCTAAGTATCTTATCAATCCAAGAGCCAGTAGCGACGGAGACATTAATTTGTCATTAGCTTTTCGAAATCATGATCGTAATAGCGATAAAACGCTTATTTTTGAGATTCCCGACAGGAGTAAGTTTCAATATCAGAACAAAACTTTTATCAAAGGACATCGTCGGCGCACGAGGTATGAATGTATTGAAGTATTGACCGATAGAAAATATATCTTTCATCCTCATGCAGAGGTGGAAATTATCAAATAAAAATTTATGAGTAAAAATTATTATGCAGTAATCATGGCGGGGGGAGTAGGTTCCCGATTCTGGCCGGTTAGTACCCCAGATAATCCAAAACAATTTCACGATATGCTCGGTACAGGGCAATCGTTGATCCAACAAACTTTTAACAGGCTGGCAAAATTGATTCCTTCGGAGCAAATTTTGATCGCTACCAATCAAAGGTATAAAGATCTGGTACTGGAGCATCTTCCTCAGGTAACTGAAAATCAGCTGCTTTTGGAGCCTGCAATGAGAAATACAGCGCCGTGTATTTTGTATTCAGCACTAAAAATTGCAGCTCAGAACAAAGAGGCTGTGATGATCGTTGCTCCTTCTGATCATTATATAGAAGACGAGACAGAGTTTGTAAAGAATGTACAATCGGCTTTTGAAGCTTGTGAGAAACACGACCTGTTAATGACTTTAGGTATCAAGCCTTCCGGGCCAAATACCGGTTTCGGTTATATTCAGTTCGAAGATTCGGAAAAGGAGGTTAAGAAAGTGAAGAATTTTACCGAAAAACCAGATTTAAAAACAGCGGAGAAATTTCTTGCCCAGGGAGATTACTTATGGAATGCCGGTATTTTTATCTGGAGCGTAAAAAGTATCCTTGCTTCGTTTAAAGGGAGTCTTCCGGGAATGTATGCTTTATTTCAAAATGGGGCGGCCTGTTGGAATTCTGAAAAGGAGGTTGATTTTATTAGTGATCATTACCCTTCAGCTGAAAATATTTCTATTGATTATGGTATCATGGAAAAAGCTCAAAACGTATATGTTATGGCCACTGATTTTGGGTGGAATGACCTTGGAACCTGGGGATCTTTATACGATAAACTTTCAAAGGATGAAAACGGCAATGCCATTGTTAATGCCAACGGCTATTTTTTAGATGCCAAAAACAATATGGTCAGTACCCAGTCAGGTAAAAAAATTGTTATTGAAGGGATTAGTGATTATATTATCGTGGAAACCAATGATACAATAATGATTTTCCCCAAATCTGATGAACAGAATATCAAACAGGTTTCAAAAGAGGCAGAAGAGAGATTTACGAATGACTGATTTTTAGTACATTTACTAGGGTCATCAATCAATTTGCACTTTTATGGAAGAAAACAAAAAGGATCAGGTAGAGGAGGATAAAAAATTTCAGGAACAAAAAGAAGAAGTCCAAAAGGAATTTAAGGGCTTTTTTCAAAGTTTAAAGGAATATATTCCTCAACTTTTAAGTATTCGACGGGATACCGACAAAGAAGCGACCGCCAAGACAATCCGAGAAGGCGTTTCCATTAAGGGGCAAACAGCATGGATCCTGGTTTTTTCAATTTTGATCGCTTCCATTGGCCTTAATGTTAGCTCCACTGCAGTAGTGATTGGCGCCATGTTAATCTCACCCCTAATGGGGCCGATTCTTGGAATCGGATTTTCCATTGGGGTCAATGATGTGGATACCTTGAAATCTTCGGTCATTAATTTTGGAGCCATGGTCTTTTTAAGTCTTTTGACTTCCTTTATCTTCTTTAGCATCCCAATTTTTAAGGAAGCTACCCCTGAAATTCTTGCCCGTACAAAACCCGATGTAAGGGATGTTCTAATCGCTATATCTGGTGGTTTGGCCTTGATCATTGCCATTAGCCGTAATAAACCTCAGTTCAATACCGTTGCAGGTGTGGCCATTGCCACAGCTCTGATGCCCCCTTTGTGTACGGCAGGTTTTGGTTTGGCTACCGGGCAATTCAATTATTTTGGAGGCGCGATGTTCCTTTTTACGATTAACTCTATTTATATAGCCCTTGCTGCTTTCACCATAACAAAATACTTAAAGTTTCCAATGCTTAAGTATATCAATCAAGCTAAAAGAAAGAGGATTTCTCGTTTTGCCTCCTTGGTCGCTTTTGTGATTCTGGGCTTCAGTATTTTTCTTTTTTATCAACTATACGTATTAAATGACTATACAATTAAAGCTGAGAGATTTATCGAGAATTTAAAGGAAGATGGTGTTAATATAATTGGTGACAGCAAGGAAAGTATTGATTTTAATGGTAGGCAGATCAAATTATACGTATTCGGAAGTAATTATTCGGGAAGTGACATTGAACGCTGGGAACAAGAGATGGAAGAGTTTGGAATAAAAAACACCAAATTGACAATATTGAAGAGTCAGGACGATTCTGGTATCAGAGAAGATATTGATAAGATTAAGGAACTCTATATTAACTCTCATCAGATGCTCAGTGCCAGAGATGAAACCATAAAAGACAAGGATCTCAGAATCAATGAACTTGAAAAGGATTTGCGAAGGTATTATACCAATGAGGTTCATTTTGATAGAATGATCAAAGAAATTCAGATCAATTACTCTGATCTTCAAGAAATTAGTTTTGCCCGGGAGTTTATATCTAATTTTGAAAAAATGGATACGCTCCACGTTATTTCTGTCAAATGGAAAGGTAAAGTGTCTAATAGAAAGAAAAAACAACAGGAAGAGCAACTAAAGACCTGGTTGCAAACTCGTTTGAACCTTAAGAATGTAGAGGTCAGACAGCTCAGGTAGTATTTAGTTTATAGGAGAAAATGACGCTTTCGAAAAAATATTCACAAAAACTGTTCTTCCTTTTAGTACTCTGCAGCTTCTCGGGGTATACACAGAAAGTAAATTTTAACAAAGGAAAGCCGACGCATAAAAATTATTACACTGAGGTTGTTTATGATGAGTTAAAAAGTAAACTAATTATTCCTGTAGTAATTCAAGGCGATACCTATCAATTTTTATTTGATACCGGAGCCCCTAATTTAATAAGTCACACCTTAAAAACAAAGATTCAAACGAGGGAGTTGAGAAGCATCCATGTAAAAGATGCGAATGATTCTGGCCGTCACTTGGAGGTTGTCACGATTCCTGTACTGGAAATTGGTGGGGTGAGTTTCAAAAATTCACCTGCCATTGTGAATGACCCGGCAAGTAATTTCCTTTTTGATTGTTTAGATATTGATGGAATCATAGGAAGTAATTTGCTAAGAAATTCTATAGTTCAAATTGATTCCAGTCAAAAACTGATCACCATAACCGATCAGGTCGGTCGTTTGGCCCTCAATGAATTGAGTGCCCTTGACATGGCTTTAAGCAGTGGGCAAAGCAGTCCATATATATTTATTCAACTCAAAGGAGATGGAAAGGTAAGTGAACAGGTCTTGTTTGACACCGGAGCTCAGGGTTTTTATGATCTTTCATTTAATAGTTTTAAGGCACTTGATAGTTTAAAGGTTTTTGAGCAAGTACAATCAGCCTTTGGCTATAAGGGAGTTGGCTTATTTGGGGTTTCAAAACCTATGTTGCACTACAGGGTACAGGTTAGGGAGCTCACAATATTAGGGGCCACTTTTTTAAATGTGATCAGCATCTCAACGGGGGCTTCAAAATCCAGAATTGGAGCCGACTTGCTGGCCCATGGTAAAGTTACCCTCGATTACAAAAACCAAAGATTCTATCTAGAGGAATTCAAGGAGGAGGTTGACCTGAATGAAAAGGTCTGGGCATTTAGTCCTACGGCTAAAGATTCATCCCTTGTTGTAGGAGTCGTATGGGATAAAGATCTCCTAAACAGAGTTCATTACGGGGATGAAATATTGAGAATCAATGATTTTGAGACGGGTAAAATGGATATCTGTGGCCTGTTGGTTAGCGAATCACCCTTTGAGAACAAAAGTCTGTTACAAATCATCTTACGCGATTCAACAGGCACTGTGCAATCTATTGAAATGAAAAAGCAATTTCTCCAAAACAAAATCATAAGTATTGAATAGAATTTTAACCTTTAATATAGGCCTCTCTAACCTTTTTGTATAGGTTTGAGGAATAAACAAAATCGGTAACCGCCTTGTTATCGGTTTTAAAAATGGTCTTATTCGAACCTTCCCATTCTTTTAAACCTTGTTTAAGGAAAATGATCTTTTCGCCAATCTCCATTACTGAGTTCATATCATGCGAATTGATGATTGTGATCATTTGGTATTCGTCTGTAATTTCCTGAATCAGATTATCAATGACAATGGCTGTTTGCGGGTCAAGTCCTGAATTGGGTTCATCACAGAACAGGTATTTGGGATTCATCACAATAGCTCGTGCAATAGCCACCCTTTTTTGCATCCCACCCGAAAGTTCAGCTGGAAATTTGCTATTTACATTTTCAAGATGTACACGGTTAAGTACAAAATTTACCCTTTCCTTCATTTCCTCCTCGCTTTGTTTCGTAAACATCTTGAGTGGGAATTTGATATTGTCTTCAATGGTCTCTGAATCAAAAAGGGCTCCGCCTTGAAAAACCATGCCAATCTCTTTTCGTAGGCCTCTTTTTTCTGACAGACTCATTTTACCGTAATAGCGGCCATCATAGCAAATATCTCCCGTTTCGGGGGAGATAAGTCCAAGTAAACATTTTAAAAATACAGTCTTTCCTGAACCACTGGATCCGATAATCATACTTGTATCCCCTTTGTGAAAGGTAGCAGATACTCCTTTCAGAATATGTTGATCACCAAATGATTTATGTATGTCTTTAACTTCTATCATTTATCCTAATAACATTTGAGTAAGGAAATAGTTCAATAAAATAATTACAATACTGGTCCAAACTACGGCCTGGGTACTTGCCTTACCAACTTCCAGGGAACCTCCTTTGACGTAAAAACCATAAAAAGATGGAATGGTGGCGATTGCAAAAGCAAAAACCATTGTCTTGATAAGCGCATAACGAACCAAATAAGGTTGAAAATCCATTTGAATACCTTCAATATAACTGTCTGAACTGAATAATCCGGTCATGAATCCTGAAACCCATCCTCCGAAAATACCCAGGAACATAGCCAGTAATACAATAAACGGGTAAAAAAATACAGCTGCAATCACCTTGGGAAGTACCAAGTAATTTAAAGCATTTACACCCATAACTTCAAGGGCATCAATCTGCTCAGTCACACGCATTGTTCCAATGCTTGAAGTGATATACGAACCTACCTTTCCCGCAAGGATGATCGACATAAAGGTTGGAGCGAATTCTAGAATAATAGATCTCTTGGTCGCGAAACCGATCAGGTATTTAGGAATCCACGGACTATCAACATTTAATGCGGTTTGAATGGCAACTACCCCTCCAACAAAAAAGGAGATGAAGGCTACTATGCCCAAAGATTTCAAGCCCAGCTCTTCAACTTCCTTAAACAGACTTTCTCTAAATACCGATCCTTTCTGTGGTTTTTTAAAAACCTGTCCCAGCATGATAAAATAAAGCCCAATGTTTTGAAAGTATTTCATATCTATTACAATAACGCTAAAATATTAAAATTTAGCAGACATATGATCAAATAAAAAAGCTTTTATCCGTAAATTTGGGCTCAAAAATAGAATTGATGAGAAAATTAATAGGTGCTTTGTTTGGGTTGTTATTCGCTTTTAGTGCTGTTGCACAAGACATTACGCGAGTGGACCGGCCAAAATTGGTCGTTGGAATTGTGGTAGATCAAATGCGTTATGATTTTCTGACCAGATTTTATAAACGATATGGAGAAAATGGCTTTAAAAGAATGTTAAGAGAGGGTTTTAATTATGAAAACGCACATTATAATTATTTGCCAACAAAGACCGCTGTGGGGCATGCCTCCATTTACACCGGGACAACAGGAAGTAGTCATGGGATAATCGCCAATGACTGGTATGACAAGTACCTTAAAAAAATGGTTTATTGTGTGGACGATTTTAATTACCTGGCGGTGGGTACTCAAGAGGTAAATGAACAAAAATCTCCTTATCGCTTATTGGCAACAACAGTTACTGATGAACTCAGATTGAGTCAAAATATGAAGGGGAAAACCATAGCTATCGGGCTGAAAGACAGATCAGCAGTACTGCCAGGAGGTCATACCTCGAACGGCTCTTATTGGTTTGTGGGAAAAAATGATGGCAAATTCGTTACTTCTTCGTTTTATATGGATGAATTGCCGGATTGGGTAAATGATTTCAATGATAATGGCTTGGTTAAGAAATATATGAACAGTAAATGGGAAACCTTATATCCGATAAAGACCTATACTGAAAGTATTGCTGATGATAATCCTTATGAGGGATTATTTATTGGTGAAGAGAAACCGGTATTTCCGCATAATCTGAAAAAATTAAGCAAAGAAAATGGTAATTTTGATCTGATTAAGGAAAGCCCTTCTGGCAATACACTCCTAGTAGAATTTGCCAAAGCCGCCATAGAAGGAGAAGATCTGGGGCAAGGCAATTTTACTGATTTCCTAGCTGTTAGTTTTTCAAGCCCTGACTATATAGGTCATAGATATGGTCCTGATTCTAAAGAGATTGAAGACACTTACTTAAGGCTAGATCTCGATATGGCAGCCTTATTGGATTATCTCGATAAAAAGATTGGGAATGGCAATTACACCTTGTTTTTAACCGCTGATCACGCTGTGGTTCCTGTTCCGGCCTATTTAAAGTCATTAAAGATTCCTGCCGGTTATTTTGACTATTCGGTGTTTGGAAAATATTTGATTGACTTGAGTCAAAAATATTACGGAGCTGCTGATCTGATTGAAAACGTTTCAAATAATCAGGTGTTTTTGAACAGAGACGCTTTGACTAGGTTAAACCTTGATGCAGCAACAGTTTCTCAGAAATTGGCTGACGACATTATTAACTACGATGGCATTAACAAAGTTCTTACAGCAAGAACCCTTCAGAACACGTATTTTGATACAGGGATATCGAATTTTGTTCAAAATGGTTATAATCAGAAATTATCGGGAGACATTGTAATTGTTCTTAACCCAGCGACTATTTATAAAAGGGAAACAGGTACAACTCATGGTTCAGGTTATAGTTACGATACGCATGTACCTGTCATGTTTTTTGGAAAGGGTATAAAAAACGGTAGAAGTCGCAAGCATGCAGATATAATTGATATTGCACCTACCTTATCTAATCTATTGCAAATCTCCTTTCCAAACAGCTATTCTGGAAAAGTTTTAACGGAAGCATTAAAGTGAAATAAAAGTCGTATTCGAACTTTTTATAAACCAAAAAACTCTCCCTATTACAGGAGAGTTTTTCTTCTTTAACAATAACAAGAACAACAACAACAGCAACAACAACAACAATAACA
>CAZQRD010000017.1:0-4818 GCA_964595535.1 uncultured Flavobacteriaceae bacterium
TATGGAGAAACATTTCAAAGCTCAAATTTACCCCTATGTAGGAATAAGGTATATTTACAGCATTGAATCGAATATCCTTGATATAAAACCATCTTGGATCGAACCTTTGGTAGGTGTTGAAATTCCTGTTCAATACAGGCGGTGGTTTTTTACACCCCAAATGGATGTTGGGGGTTTTAGCGTCAATAATCATTGGTCATGGAATGCGAGTTTCAATGCCACTTATCGTTTTAGTAAACTTTTTGCTTTAGGAGCAGGTTGGTCCTTTTTAAATTTTAACTACGATCAGGATTTTGAATTAAAATATCTCAATTTAGAGATTCAGTTATCAGGTCCAGTACTGGGAGTTGAGTTCCATTTTTAAGGTATTGATTTTCAAACTAGGAGGCCATATGTAATTCCAGTTTATTAACCAACTCTCTAGCATTGCTAGCTGCCGAAACCACATCTCCAATGATGATGATAGCCGGGTTAGATAATTTTTTCTGAGAAACTATTTCTTCAATATCATTAATCGTCCCAATTCCACTATTCTGATTTTCCATGGTGCCGTTCTGTATTATAGCTGCAGGCGTATCACCTTTATCCAGATTTTTGAAAACCTTGGTTATTTGAGCAAGTTTATGCATGCCCATCAAGATCACAACTGTTGCAGAAGATTGGGCTGCCAGTCCTACATCCAAACTTAATTGTCTGTCTGATGTACAGCCCGTGATCACCCAAAAACTTTCCGACACACCTCTTTTGGTAAGTGGAATACCGATACTCGAGGGAACAGCAATACTGGAAGAAATTCCAGGAATAATATCAGTGTGTAAACCAAAGTTTTGGGCATGATCAATTTCTTCTGAACCTCTTCCAAATACAAAAGGATCACCTCCTTTTAATCGTATAACATGACCGTGTAAAAAAGCTTGTTCAACGATCATACTGTTGATCTCATCTTGAGAATAACGATGAAATCCTTTTCTTTTTCCAACAAATATTTTTTTAGCTTTCGGAGCATGGTCCAAAAGCGCCGTGTTAATAAGCGCGTCATATAAGATGACATCCGCTGTTCTCAAAACGTTCAAACCTTTAACAGTGATCAGATCAGGATCACCCGGGCCGGCTCCAACTAAGGTAAGTTTGGCATTAGGATTCATTATTCAGGGCATTAGTTCTTAAATTGTCAACTACTCTATAGAAATTTTGAGCCTCTTCAAAATACTGCTTCGAAAATGCTTCATCAGCTTCGTTGGATTTGATCTGATAGATCAAATCGGTCAAAGTGCTATCCATTTTAATCAAGCCACTTTCAACAAAATATTGGTCGAAATCCTTTACAATACCAGCCTGAGTATTGGTTTTGACATTTTCTCCAATCAGCACAGCTTTGGCAGTATTAATTATCGAAGAATAGCTGTGATAAACACTGTCTGACCATTTCCCAGACTCGAGATTAAGCCTGGCATTTTCCAGTTTTTCTTCCGTTTCGAACAAAAGGGTACTTACAAGGTCTATAATGACACCGGCGCATTCTCCAACCCCAATGGCCTTTATATACGCTTCGCTGTGACCCCAGTCTATGAATAGGTCTTTATCTACTTCCGAGATATCAGCAAGAGGCTTTAGCAATTGGTAAAAATAAGCCTTACCCATGTTGAGGTAATATTCATTAAAGGTAATTTCGTTGCCTCTGTTGTCTTCATAATCATGTATAAGCAGTCTCAGGGCTTGTGGCCCTCTCTTACTCGGGATCTTAATGATCTTATCCGAAAATCTACCTTCTCCATCGCCTAATGACCCTCCACCTAACAATACCTGAAAGGCCGGAATTACGATAGCTCCCTTCTTTATAGACATACCATAGAAACCAATTTGAGCAATACTATGCTGCCCACAGGCATTCATACATCCACTTATTTTAATGGAAATATCCTTGTTGTGCACATACATAGGAAACTCCTCTTTCAATGTTTTTTCAAGTTCTCTTGCAAGCCCAGTACTGCTCGCGATGCCGAGATTACAGGTATCGGTACCAGGGCAGGAAGTAACATCCAGGGTACTGTCATATCCAATGTCTGCAAAACCAAGTTCATTAAGTTTAACATAGAAAAATGGCAATAAGTCTTCCTTAATATCTCTGATAAGAATACCCTGTTTAATAGTAAGTCTTAATTCATCTTGTGCGTATTCCTTGATCAGATCAGCCAATATTCTCGCCTTGTCTGTATAAAAATCACCTAGTCTAACCTTTATGCCTATGGCAAACAAGCCAGCTTGTTTTTGTGTAAAGACATTGCTTTGTTTCCAGTTTTTATAGGCAAATTTATCCTTGATCTCAACTTCAGGTGTCGGGATATCCTCCTTATAATTTTTACTTTCCAAAACCCATGCATCAATAGCCACACTTTGATGAGAAATTGCAGCTTGTTCTTCCTCAACATATTGGAGAAATTTATCCAAACCAATATCCAGGATCAGATGTTTTAATCGGGCTTTGGCCCTTCTGTTTCTTTCCCCATACCTGTCGAATATTCGCAGGGTACTTTCAATAAATGGAATAATTTTATCGGTTTCAAGGAAATCAAATAGTGTGTCAGCTTGCCTTGGTTGTGCCCCAAGACCTCCTGCAATCATCACTTTGAAACCTCTTACTTCTTTTCCGTTGATTTGCTTTTTTTTGGCAATAAATCCAAGATCATGAATAAAACTTAAAGCACTGTCCTGATCACTTGACGAAAAGGAAATTTTAAATTTTCTGCCCAATTCCTGACAAATTGGATTTCTCAAAAAGAATTTGAATACGGCATCTGCATAGGGGCTCACATCAAATGGTTCACTTGGGTCAATACCAGCTGTTTCTGAAGCAGTAATGTTTCTAACCGCATTACCACATGCCTCCCTTAGGGTAATATCACTTTTCTCAAGTTCAGCCCAAAGTTCAGGGGTCCGATCGAGACTTACATAGTGGATCTGGATATCCTGTCTTGTTGTAATATGAAGCCTCCCTGTGGAATATTCATCTGAAACATCAGCGATTCGGTGAAGTTGTTCTGAGTTAAGTCTTCCAAAAGGCAGCTTGATCCTGATCATTTGGACACCTTCCTGTCTTTGGCCGTAAATGCCACGGGCAAGTCGAAGCGACCTAAATCCATCTTCGTCAATTTTACCGTTCTGATACAATTGGATCTTTCGATCTAATTCTATAATATCTTTTTGAACCAGAGGGTTTTCTATTTCAGTTCTGAAGCTTAACATTTGTTTTTTTCTGTTTAGTTAAATTATAGGTGCAATCCACATTCTCTTTTAGCCAAAACCTTTGTGGGATCATAATATTTTTTTTCATTTGGAAGCGCGAACTTTTGAAGATATAATTCCATATCGAATTCAGAATAATAAAAAAACGGACTTACCTTAAGAATTCCCTGTTTGTCAAAATGGAGTATATCAAGACTCTTTCTGTGCTCACTCTGATCGGCTCTTAAGTTTGTAAACCAGACGTCTGGTTTGTGTTCTTTCAGCGCTCTTCTGAAAGGTTCCAGTTTTACTTCTTCGGTAAATAATTTGTGTTCTAAAGTGTCGATCTGGGGGATTTCCGTTGTGATATCTCTAAAGCCAGCAGTCAGTTTTGGGCTGTAAATACTCATGTTCAGAGAGAATCTTTGTATAAGATCATCAGCATATCGGTGCGTTTGTGGGGTATTATACCCGGTATCGCACCAAATTACATCAATATCTTTTTTGATTTTTGTAACAGCATAAACAAGGCTTGCAGAATAAGGTCCAAAATTGGTTGTAAGAATAGGGCTTTTGGCCTGCTCCAATGCCCATTGAATAATCTCAGTTGGCTCCAAGTCACGCAACCATGCATTCACTGCGGCAACATTTATTTTTAATGAATTGTCTTTCATAATTATTTCCATTTTATCAGATTCCAAATCCTTTCGTGACCGTAATAGAGAAAAAATTTCGAAAACACCTCTATGGATCCTATGGATAAGGCCAGAGCCAGTGTTCCGGTCAAAAACCAAGAGATCAAAATAGTATCTATTGTTCCTATGATTCTCCAGCTGATCGCCTTGACCATACTTTTACTATGTGAATCACTAATTTGACTTTTTGACGCGTATAATTTATCAACTAACATACTTTAACATTATTTAACAGGTACTCCTATCGGAATACTAGGATAAAGGCGCAAATGTAGAAAAAAAATTGAAAGAGTCAAGTTTTGATATGTTAAAATTGGATTATTTCAGATCTTCCAGCGTAGTATTTCTGAAAACATGTAGGTTGGCATCCCTAACCCGGATCATTAATTTATTCAGACTGCAAGTGGTTTCATCTTCACAGTCATCACACTTTTCGTAGTAATTCAAACTCACGCAAGCCACTGGTGCGATAGGGCCTTCGAGGATACGCATCACATCAGTCATATAAATATCTGAAGCTTCTTTAAGTAGGTAATAGCCCCCGCCTTTTCCTTTTTTTGAACCCAGAAATCCAGACTTTCTCAAAAGCAATAAAATACTTTCTAAAAATTTGTGAGGAATGTTTTCCCGTTCCGCAATTTGAGCAATCGGAATCATTTGATTGTCATTACGAGCAATATAGGTTAAGGCTTTTAAACCGTATTTCGTTTTTTTGGAAATCATGAATTAACTTTTAATCCGAATAATCAGGTATTGTAAATATAATTCAAATTCATGGTTAATAAGGCAAAGTGAGCTTGAAAATAATGATTAGATCATTGCATCATTACATCATTAGATCATTGTATCATTCTCAAACCACTCCAGCCTTTATTTCTTCAACAACATCCGGGTTTAACAA
>CAZQRD010000017.1:4918-10804 GCA_964595535.1 uncultured Flavobacteriaceae bacterium
ATCATTCTCAAACCACTCCAGCCTTTATTTCTTCAACAACATCCGGGTTTAACAAGGTAGAAATGTCACCAAGGTTATCTGCTTCCTGAGAGGCAATTTTTCTAAGAATCCTGCGCATAATCTTTCCTGATCTGGTTTTCGGTAGACCGGAAACAAACTGAACCTTGTCTAACTTAGCAATTGCTCCTATGGTACTGGAAATTAGCTGGTTGATCTCAATTCTTAAGACATCTTCAGAGGTTTTGCATTCATCGTATTTCGTAACAAAGGCATATAAGGCATTTCCTTTAACATCATGAGGAAATCCAACAACGGCACACTCAACGATATCAGCGTGTTCATCAATGGCATTTTCAATAGGCGCCGTACCTAAATTATGTCCGGAGACGATCACTACGTCATCAACACGTCCTGTAATTCTAAAATTACCACTGGCATCCCGATAGGCTCCATCACCTGTAAAATACATGTTTTTATAAGTAGAAAAATAAGTGTCTTTATATCTTTGATGGTCGCCGTATATGGTTCTTGCGATTGATGGCCAAGGAGCCTTCATCACCAGTCTGCCTTCTGATGGCTCCATACTTTTCTGTACAACTTCATTACCATGTTCATCCATGAGAATGGGTTGAACCCCGGGTAAAGGTAAGGTCGCAAAAGTGGGTCTCGTCGGTGTAATTCCGGCAATAGGGGAAATCATCATGGCGCCGGTTTCAGTTTGCCACCAGGTATCCACAATAGGGCATTTGGTCTTGCCAATGTTGTCATTGTACCAGTGCCATGCTTCCTCATTAATTGGCTCTCCTACAGATCCCAGCACTTTTAGACTGGATAGGTCATGCTTTTCAACCAAAGAAAGAGGATGTTTCGCAAGGGCTCTTATCGCCGTAGGTGCCGTATAAAAATGTGTAACATTTAGTTTGTCCACGATCTCCCAAAACCTGCCGTAATCGGGATATGAAGGAACTCCTTCAAACATTATTGTGGTCGCTCCGGCGCACAACGGACCATAAATAATATAAGAATGGCCTGTGATCCAGCCAATGTCTGCCGTACACCAGTAAACATCATCTTTTTTACATTGAAATACATTTTCAAAAGTATAGGTTGATCCCACCATATATCCCCCTGTGGTATGGACCATGCCTTTTGGTTTTCCGGTCGAACCGGAAGTGTATAAAATAAATAAAAGATCCTCAGCATCCATGGTTTCAGCCTCGCATTGGTTGTCAACCTTTTGCAATTCGTCAAACCAGAATTTATCTCTACCTGGAGTCATTTCTGTGGGCTCTACCGTTCTTCGATATACAATAAGTGTCTCAACAGAGGGAGAACTTTCCAAAGCCTGATCACAAACTTTTTTTAGATTGATGGGTTTGGTACCCCTGTAAACCTCATTTGCCGTGATTAGCATTTTACATTCCGAATCATTGATCCTGCTTGAAAGGGCAGAAGAAGAAAATCCTGCAAAAACGATAGAATGGACAGCTCCGATACGAGCACAGGCTAGCATAGCAATAGCAAGCTCAGGGATCATAGGCATATAGAGGCAAACCCGATCTCCTTTTTTGATGCCATTATTTTTGAGGACGTTTGCAAAACGAGATACTTTTACATAAAGTTGTCGATAGGATATATACCTTGATTCTTCATCGGGATCATTAGGCTCCCAAATAATAGCCGTTTTATTACCTATTGTTTCCAAATGGCGATCAAGGCAGTTTTCAGTTATATTCAATTTGGCACCCTGAAACCACTTAATCTCAGGTTTGGAAAAATCCCACTCCAGTACTTTATCCCATTTCTGTTTCCACTGAAAGTGCTCAGCAACTTCAGCCCAGAATCCTTCAGGATCGGAAACACTTTGTTCATATTTCTGTTTATACTCTTTAAAGGTGTTAATTTGCAAGGATTTCATAAAATATAAAATTAATTTAATCGACTCCTGAATTAAGGAAGTTGAGGGTTATCAAAATAGGGTCATATCACTAACATGACGAATATAAAATTAATGATAATTAATAAGAAAAAAATTCGACGAACGACTAAAAATACTTATTAATGATCATGAGCTTTTCCAGTACCGGAAGGAATTCGGATATTTTCAACCAAGGCCTGAATCTCAAGGGGTGGCTTTGGCGTCATAAATGCGATACTTAGCGATGTAGCGAAATTGATGATCATGGCGACCGTTCCAAATCCTTCAGGTGAGATTCCAAAAAACCAATCCTCCTGGGTTCCTCCTCCAAACCAGTCAAATTTGAACTTCATCATATAATAGAGCATGCTGGCCATTCCAACCACCATACCTGCTACCGCTCCCTCTTTGTTCATGCGTTTGACAAATATTCCTAAAATTATGGCAGGAAAAAAAGAAGCTGCTGCCAGGCCAAAGGCCAAGGCCACCGTCGCGGCTACAAAGTCGGGCGGATTAATACCAAAATATCCGGCAATGGATACAGCGACAACCGCAGAGATCCTTGCTGCAATCAACTCTCCCTTCTCAGAGATAGTTGGATTCAACATTTTTTTGATCAGGTCATGTGAAACAGAAGCTGAAATAACCAATAATAAGCCTGCAGCCGTAGAAAGGGCAGCTGCCAGGCCTCCTGCAGCTACAAGGGCGATCACCCAATTCGGCAGGTTTGCGATTTCAGGATTCGCCAAAACTATGATGTCTTTATCCACAACGAGTTCATTGAGTATTGGGTCAGCTGCGTATTGTACCAGACCATCATTGTTTTTATCAACGAACTGCATCAATCCTGTTTTTTCCCAGTTCCCCACCCATGGAGGTAATTCCTTATAGGGTTTATTAGATACTGTTTCTATCAGGTTAATTCTTGCAAATACAGCAATCGCCGGCGCCGTTGTATAAAGGATCGCGATAAAAAGTAAGGCCCAACCCGCTGATTTTCTTGCGTCGCTTACTTTTTTGACTGTAAAGAACCTTACGATTACATGAGGTAAGCCTGCAGTTCCGACCATAAGTGCTGCCGTAATAAAAAATACATCAAGTTTGCTTTTTGAGCCGGAGGTGTATTCATGAAAACCAAGATCGCGATGCAATCCATCTAATTTATCGAGTAAATAAATACCGTCTTCCCCCGTACTTCCAAAACCAATTTGTGGAATAGCAATTCCGGTCATCTGGATGGAAATAAATATGGCAGGCACCATAAAAGCAAAAATAAGCACACAGTATTGAGCTACTTGAGTATAGGTAATGCCCTTCATTCCTCCCAAGACAGCATAAAATAACACGATGATCATCCCAATCAATACGCCTGTGGTGATATCCACTTCTAAAAACCTGGAAAAAACCAATCCCACTCCTCTCATTTGACCGGCAACATAAGTGAAGGATACGATTAAGGCGCAAAATACTGCCACTGATCTGGCAACATTCGAATAATAGCGGTCTCCTATAAAATCTGGAACAGTAAATTTTCCGAATTTTCGCAAATAGGGTGCCAGTAAGAGGGCCAATAAGACATAACCTCCCGTCCATCCCATAAGATATACGGAGGCATCATAGCCGCTGAATGAAATCAATCCTGCCATTGAAATAAAAGAGGCAGCCGACATCCAGTCGGCCGCTGTGGCAAGGCCGTTAGCGAGAGGAGAAACTCCTCCTCCTGCCACATAAAAATCTTTTGTTGAAGAAGCTCTTGACCAAATTGCGATTCCGATATAAATAGAAAATGTGATGGCGATCAAAAGCCAGGTCCAAATTTGTAGGGTCATGATTTAGTCGTTTAAGCCGTATTTTTTGTCTAGCCTGTTCATTAGTTTTATATAGATGAAGATAATCAGAACAAAGAAATAGATAGATCCTTGTTGTGCAAACCAGAAGCCAAGTTTGAAGCCTCCAAACCTTATTAGATTTAATTCATCTACAAAAATGATTCCCATTACATAAGATACCAGGAACCAGATTGACAACAAGATTCCCAAATATTTTAGATTAGTTTTCCAATATTTTTTAAGATCTCTATGAGGCATAAATATTTATTTTTCTGAAAGGTCAACTAATATAGATATTTTTTAATTGCTGCCAATGGGTGGTTGGTTTTGTGGTAAAATATTTCGTTGTAAGAGGAATTATTTTTTAATAATTCACTAGATCTTTTTATTAAGAATAATTTAATATTTTTGTTATCCATTCAACGAAATTCATCATGACCAAATTCACACAATTTTCATTGCTTATTGTATTTTTTTTATCAGTTGTCTCCGTAAAGGCACAGGATCTTTCTATGGAAGGAGTTCTTGAGAACAAAATACTTGCAGAAGAATCGCAAGGTGCAGTTGTTGTGGAAGGGTTAGAACTATATTCTCAAATTGAATTGCCTCAATTTTACAGTAATAGAGAATTTGAATTGGCCTGGACCAGTGATAAAAACAAAAAGGACCTGATCGAAAGCATAGAATCATCTTATGCTGAAGGGCTTAGTCCTGAAGACTATCACCTTGAAAGGATCAGAAAATTAACCAATAAATCTGAAAGCGGAAAACTGAGCAAGGAGGAGATAGCTGACCTCGATCTATTGATGACAGATGCCTTGATTCTTTATGCTTCTCATCTCCTGGAAGGCAAGCTGGAACAATCTATACTTCGAAAAAAATGGGATGTAGAACGAAACGAAGGGCCTTCAAATCCTGATAGCCTTTTGACAACTACTTTGCACAATCAAAGGATTAAAGCTGTACTGGAAGGTTTTAAGCCCAATCATGATATGTATAAGCGCATGAAATTTCATCTGAAAAAATTGAGGGAGGAATCAGCTCAAGATGGATGGCCAGAGGTAAGTGAAGGAGAAGTCTTAAAGCCTGGAGATATGGCGGCCAGAGTTTCTGAAATCAGAAAATATCTTATAGCAACAGGAGATCTTAGTGAAAGGTCGTTAGAAAATGAAAATATATTTGATAAAGATCTGGAGGAAGGGGTTAAAAGATTTCAAGGGAGACATAAATTGACAAAGGATGGGGTCATTGGAAAAGGGACCATTGAACAAATGAAGGTTCCAATCGAGGAAAGAATCGATATGTTGCTCCTCAATCTTGAAAGAACCCGTTGGATCTTTCATCAGCCTGATCCTGATTTTTTGATGGTCAATATCGCAGGATTTAATGTTAGAAGGATTACTGATCGAAAGAAAGTATTTGATTCAAGAGTGATTGTTGGGAAATACAATAAGGAAACACCAGTTTTCAAAGGGCTAATGCAGTATATGGTATTGAACCCGACCTGGACCTTACCTTATTCCATTGCTACCCATGAAACTTTGCCCAAATTGAAGAAGGATCCCGGATATTTGGCAGCTAAGCACATGGAGGTCATGGATAGAAACGGAAAAATACTTAATCCGGCTACTATTGATTGGAGCCAGTATTCATCGGGAAATTTCCCTTTTATCATAAGGCAAAAGGCCGGCCCGTGGAATGCCCTGGGGGAGGTTAAATTTATTTTTCCAAATAAGTACGCGGTATATCTTCACGATACACCATCACGGGGCCTGTTTAACCAGCAGGACAGGGCTTTTAGCCATGGCTGTATTAGAACCGAAGACAAATGGGGGTTGCTAATGAGCCTGATGAATGATCCGGAAGTTTGGAATATGGACAAGATCAATGAAATTTTAAAATCAGGGAAAACAACAACGATTCAATTACCAAAACCCATCAATATTTACCTGGTTTATCTTACAGCAGCCGTTGATCAGGAGAATAACTTAATGTTTATGAAGGATGTGTATAAAAGAGATAAAGCTGTTTTAATAGCCCTTAAATCGCCTTTTAAATTTAACGAAGCAAGGTAAATCGTATTTTCGAATTATTCATTCTGAAGCCCTCGGACGTGAAGCCCTCGGACGTGAAGCCCTC
>CAZQRD010000017.1:10904-43335 GCA_964595535.1 uncultured Flavobacteriaceae bacterium
TGAAGCCCTCGGACGTGAAGCCCTCGGACGTGAAGCCCTCACGCGCCATCGCCTCGGAAGTGAGGCCCTCAACTTCGAAGCCTTCACCAAGGTTATTTATAATATTTTGGAAATTCTGTAAACAGGGTTTTACCGTCTTTAATATTCTTCCAGTGTTTTGTGTTGAATTCAATGGCAACAACACCACAAGTGGGCACATGATCAATCTCAGTGTTCCCGAATTTATTCACAAAATCACTAATTCCATGGTCATGACTGAATATTATGGCAGAGTCAAATCCGTTATCAAGCGCCTTTACGGTTTTAATTAAATAACCATCACTAAAACTGTAAAGTGACTTGCTGATTTTTAAATTTGCCAAAGGATAATTAAAAGAATAGCTAAAGATCATGGCTGTGTGAAGTGCCCGGTTGGCACAACTTGATACAAACACCGAAGGTGTTTCAATTTTTTTCTGTAATACTTTGGAAATTAAATAAGCATCATTGATACCTCTTTTTTTTAGGGGTCGATCTATGTCTTTTATACCTTCGTATTCCCAGGATGATTTGGCATGACGCACAATAAACAGTGTTTTCATTTTATCAGGTGGCAATAATGAGCTTAGTTATTTTCAAATATAATCAAAATAGAGAACGAAATATTTCAAAAATTATTTTTTTTGAAGTTTATTTTTGATTTATAACGGTTGACTATGGCTGAAGCCTGCTCACCTTCCATATATAATCATCTTGTAACGAATACAAAATCCTATCGTGCATCCGGTTTGGTCTTCCTTGCCAAAACTCCATAGATAAGGGTTTTACGATAAATCCTCCCCAATGCTCAGGCCTGGGAATTTCTTTATTCGCATAGTTTTCTTCTAATTGCTTGAGTCTCAAATCCAGGGCTTCCCTTGAATCTATCTCCTCACTTTGATCAGAGGCCCAGGCTCCAAGTTTACTGCCGTCTGGTCTTGATTCAAAGTATCCATCCGAAAGATTGGGAGCAATTTTTTCAGCTATTCCTTTGATAATGATTTGTCTCTCAGTTCCATGCCAAAAAAGGTTAAGGCAGACATTAGGATTCGCCTCAATGGCTTTTCCCTTTTCACTCTTGTAATTTGTGTAAAAAATAAAGCCTTCCCAAGTGATTTTTTTCAACAAAACAATGCGTGTTTTAGGAAAACCATCCAGGCCTATTGTTGAAATACTCATGGCATTTGCCTCTTCCAAGCCGTCAAATTCATCAGCTTCAAGGAACCATTTTTGGAATAATTCCATCGGGTTTTCCGGCAACTCCTCTTTGATTAAAGGGTTACTCTCATAATTTTTTCTATAATGGCTCAGGTCTTTTTCCATATTTCAAAAATACATTAATTTTTACTTTGACGATCTTTTTAGTCGTATCAAGTACAATCCTGTAAAGGTCAACAATCCATTGATAATTAAAATTTCATAACCAAAGATATAACCGTTAAACCAGATGGCTGAATATGAATTCAGGGCATAACTACAGGTCACCGATAAAACAGCAACGAGCCAAACCCATTTTTCATTTATCGCATATTTGGTAAGTAGGCCAAAGGTGAATAAACCTAATAATGGGCCGTAAGTATAAGAGGATACCTGTAGTAAACTACTGATGATATTGTCGTGTAAAAGGTATTTGAATGCAATAATGATGAGTACCAGTAAACCGGAAAAAGCAAGGTGAATTCTTTTACGCAGTTTTCTTTTTTCTCCTTTTCCTTTCGAATTAATATCCATAAAATCAATGCTAAAGGAAGTGGTAAGGGACGTCAGGGCACTGTCTGCACTCGAATAAGCTGCAGCGATCAATCCAAGGATGAATATGATACCTAACCCTGTTCCGAGACCCTGATTTAGAGCAATCTCCGGAAAAAGTAAATCGGTTTTCATCTTTCCGTCTACCACAGGGATATCCACTTGATACCGCTGTGCATATGTGAAAAGAAGGGCTCCAAGAAACAGAAAGATTAAATTGACTGGGATTAACACAAAACCCAGTGAAATGACATTTTTTTGAGCATCTTTAAGATTCTTGCAAGTGAGATTTTTTTGCATATTGTCCTGATCAAGCCCCGTCATGGCTATGGCTATAAACATACCTCCGAGTAAGGATTTTAACCAGTGTTTTCGATCATTAATATCTTCAAAAAAAACAGTTTTACTATACTGTTTAAAGTCATCTGAGTTTACGAATTCCATGAAATTATAAGGTAATTGTTCGAGGAGAATTATTACGGCAAACACTACAGCTGCCAACATAAAAAAAGTTTGCAAAATATCGGTCCATACAATGGTTTTAATACCGCCTCTAAAGGTATAGAGCCATATAAACAATACGGATATAATAACAGTAAATTCAAAAGGAACATGCCAGGTGTCAAGAATAAAGTACTGTAGTACAGATGCTACCAGGAATAATCTGAAAGACGCAATTAATATGCGTGACAATAAAAAGAAAAAAGCTCCAGTTTTATGACTTTTAGGGCCAAACCTTTGCAGTAGATATTCATAAATTGACGTGAGATTCATTTTGTAGTACAAGGGTAGTAACACAAAAGCTATGGTCAAATAACCCAAAAAGTAGCCGATGACCAGCTGCAGATAACTAAACTGAGTGCTGTTGACCAATCCTGGAACCGAGATAAAAGTAACACCGGAAAGAGAGGCGCCAATCATGCCGAATGCCACCACGTACCAGGGAGAATTTCTATTGGCTCTAAAAAAAGCCTTGTTGCTATCGTCTTTCGACGTGAGATATGTAATGCCTA
The DNA here is from genome assembly GCA_964595535.1 of uncultured Flavobacteriaceae bacterium. GTDB lineage: Bacteria > Bacteroidota > Bacteroidia > Flavobacteriales > Flavobacteriaceae > Lutimonas. Next base: position 13,685 of record CAZQRD010000017.1, read on the forward strand.
TAAGCAAGGCAAAATAAATCAGTACGGTACTCAGAAGTACAAAAGGTGACATAGTTAAAGATTAAAGTGCAAAAGTAACAGATTTTGATTTGAGAACTGTTGAAAATATGACATTAAGAAACCGATTAATATCAATTTGATTGATAGCTCCCAAAAATATAAAAACTGTACATTTGCAACATGGATTTTTCTTCAAAATTATTGGAAAATGCTGTGAATGAAATGGCGCAGTTACCTGGGATAGGCAGACGTACGGCCCTTAGATTGGTATTGCACTTATTAAAGCAACCGAAGGAACAAACACAGTATTTATCAGAGGCTCTGAAAAGTTTCAGAGATGAGATTAAGTTGTGCAAAAATTGCCACAATATCTCAGATGTGGACTTATGTGAAATCTGCACAAATACGCGAAGAGATCCTGAACAAATATGTGTGGTGGAGGATATAAGAGACGTCATGGCCATTGAAAACACCGCCCAGTTCAAAGGATTTTATCACGTGCTTGGAGGGAAGATATCACCGATAGAGGGTATTGGTCCACATAACCTAACTATTGAAGATCTGGTTCAAAAAGTGGAAAGGGGAGGTATTAAAGAGATCATATTAGCTTTGAGCTCTACCATGGAAGGTGATACCACTAACTTTTATATTTACAGACGCTTACAAAAACATGAAGTTAATCTGACCACCATTGCAAGGGGAATTTCAGTGGGTGATGAAATTGAATATGCCGATGAAGTAACGCTAGGACGTAGTATTATCAACAGGGTTCCTTTTGAACAAGGTCTCAAACGTTAAGAGAGGAAGAATAAAAAATCACGTTAATTAAAGATGTTCCAATTCCCTGTAATAATCATATTGCAGGTCTTCATGCAATAAACTCGTTTTCTTTTTGCATTCGACGATAAGACGGTAATACAAGGTTTCTACTTTTTTGTTTCTGTGAATGGAAGGCTGAAAGCTACTTAATTTCTGGCAAAAATAGAGCAATAACTCTAATTCGGTCTCTTTGTTTTGTGAATAGCGAATGTACTTTTTTGTATGGTTTAAAATGGAGCGGATACTTTTTTTGACAAAATAGGGGCTTTTTCGATTCACCTGTTCAAATTTTTCGTCAATCTCCTCCTTAACGCTTTCAATATAGCCCTGCTCATCAGACGTTTCAAAAAGCAAATAGGTGAGAAGTTCCTTGTTTTCTTTCTTAAATCGAGACAGTCTTAAACACAGCTCTAAAATTTCTTTTGGAGATTTTTCCTGAAGTTCTGTTTTGAGCTCCCTAACAGTAGCTGATTTCATGGGTTTGTGATTATACACACAAATATAGAGCTATGTCTTGACTAAATAATAAATTGTCATATTTTTACCGAAAACTACTTCGATTGATCAACGTCTCTGTTATTATTGTTAATTATAATGCTCGATATTTTCTAAAGAACTGCATTGGCAGTGTTCTTAGTTCGGATATTGTTGAAGAAATAGAGATCATCGTAGTTGATAATAATTCTTCTGACGGTAGCTCAGAGATGATACACCGTGATTACCCGCAGGTTACGTATTTGCAAAATGATGAAAATATAGGTTTTTCCAAAGCGAACAACAGAGGCGTTTCACTGGCGAAAGGAAACTACGTACTCATTTTGAATCCCGACACAATGTTGACAGAAACTACTTTGTCGGACATTTTAAATTTTAGTGAACAACAAGCTGATTTCGGTGCTGCCGGGGTACATTTTATAGATGGATCCGGTAAATATCTTCCCGAAAGCAAAAGGAATTTCCCAAATTTGAAGGTCGCAGGGTCGAAACTTCTGGGATACTCCAGATATTATTATGCCAATCATATTTTTAAAGATGAAATAGCAAAGGTAGATATTCTTACGGGTGCCTTTATGTTTATTAAAAAGAAGGTCTATAAAGAGGTGGGTGGGTTTGATGAAGACTTTTTTATGTATGGGGAAGACATTGATTTAAGTTATCGCATTAGCAAAGCAGGATACAAGAATTATTATGTGGGAAACACAAAAGTATTGCACTTTAAAGGGGAAAGTACAGTAAAAGATAAATTCTACCTGCGCAATTTTTATGGTGCCCTCAGTATATTTTATAAAAAGCATTTTCCAAGCAGAACGGCCGTTTACGGTTTGATCGATGTTTTGATCAACATAATGATCGCAGTAAAATCTGTTGCGATATCCTCTGATGCAAGTACCCTGGTAAAATTTGACAAATGGGTTTATATTGGTAATGATGACCTACTTTTCGAGAAAATAAAATTAAGGTATCCGATTTCAAATGGTTTTCAAAAAGAAACTACTGGAAAGGGAATTCAGGAATATGAATTCGCTTTTTTTGACAGCAACAGCTTAACTTTTAATGAAATTATTCAAGGAATCAGTGATCCGATTTTTAATCGAATTAAAAAAAGAATCATTTCCTCCGACCAAACTTTTTATTTGGGTAGCGACGCATCAAATGAAAGGGGAGAGGTAGTTATTTTATAAGGTGTTTTCCTTTTATTTTTCAATTTTGATTCTTGCATCAACTGCAACGATAGCTTCTTGGCTCAACATCAATGGATTGATATCCAGCTCACTTATTTCAGGTACAATTTCCAACAGTTCTGAGACTTTTTGAATGGCATCATAAAAGGCTTCCAGGTTGCATGAAGGCTCAGCTCTCATTCCATCAAGTATAGGTTTGATACGTAATTTACTTACCATTTCAACGGCTTCATTCCTGTTAATCGGTGACAGGGCAAACGTATTGTCCTTAAGAGCTTCTATATAGATTCCACCGGCACCACAAACGACCAATGGCGCAAAACCTGCTTCTCTTTTTGCTCCGATAAAGACTTCCTTGCCTTTGACCATCTCTTGTATCAATACTGCTGAAACTCCTTTTATTTGAATCAATTTTCGATAATTATACAACAGGTCATTTATATTGGACACATTGATGATTACCCCTTTTTGGTCGCTTTTATGCAGAGGACCTACGACTTTTTGGACGACTGGATATTGTAATGTACTGCTTGCCTTCAATAATTCTATTTCTGTTCTAACCAATACTTGTTTGGCCATGCAAATTCCGGCAGTTTCTAGTAGATCATATACCTGATCTGGTTTTAGGAAGCCGCTGGGGAGCTTGTCGACCAATGATCTAAGCTTTGAGTTTTGCTTCCTTTTATTTTGAATGGATTTTTCCGTTAGTACCTGATGCGTCATGACCTTGGCAAGACATTTTCCAAGAAGGTATTCATCATAAAATGCCAAATTCCCTTTTTTGACGAATTTGCTGATGTCTTTTTTCACATTGACAACAGAAGGCAAAATGGCGAATACTGGTTTGCTGCATTTTTGACCCATTTGATGAATCACCTTATAGGCCTCGGTCACCGATCCAAGACCAGGACTGCCAAAAATAACGATCATGGCATCGATTTCTTTTACTTTATGTTCACAATAGTCTAAAACCAGTTCAAGTTGATTGGCAGTTCCGGTAGCGAGAATGTCAATGGGGTTGGCAACAGCAGCCCCAGGGTATAATAATTGCTTTAAAGCATTTTGATGAAGGTCCTTAAGATCTGGAACACATAAACCGTTTTGTGTCAATGTATCTGTTAAGATTACTCCAAGGCCACCCGCATGGGTTACAACTGCAAAATTCTGTGGTTTTTGCTGAGTAGTTTGTAAGATGGCAGCAATATTTGCCAGTTCATACCTGCTTTGACATCGTATGATTCCTGCCTTATTAAAGAGGGCTTGGACAAATAAGTCAGAGTTGACCATGGCACCCGTATGTGAAGCAGCTGCGGCATTTCCTTTTTCAGTAACACCCGATTTCAGAGCGACGATGGAACAGCCCTTTCTTCTTAAGGAACTTGAATGTTTAAGCAGTTTAGAAGCATTTTTGACAGCCTCCATGTACAGCATTTTAACAGAGCTGCTTTCTCCGGGCTTAAAGGTTTCATCCAAATGCTCCAGTATTTCTTCTACACCTAATTGGGCACTGTTTCCCACAGTATAAATATTAGAAAACCTTAAGCCAATCTGCTGGGCAGCTTCAATAGTGAATACTGCGGTTGCACCCGAACCGGAAATAAAATCGACACCTTTTTTATCTATCACAGGAAGGGGTCGGGTAAAGATGCCGGCATAATGCTGATTGATCATACCAATGTTGTTTGGCCCTAAAAGACTTCCTCCAGCTTCGCTGATTATTCGCGTGATCTCCCTCTCCAAGGCACTCCCTTTTTTGTCAAGCTCTGCAAATCCAGCCGAGTAAATAATGAAGCCCATGGTACCTTTTGCCGTGATCAATTCTTTAACTACTGGCAAAACTTCCTGTGCAGGGATGGCAATGATAGCAAGATCGGTCTGTGGAAGGAGAGAAGTGTCTCTATACGACCTAATGCCTTGAACCAGATCATTTTTGGGGTTTACAACAAATAAGTTTCCGCTAAATTGCTGATCAATAAGATTTTTAAGAACACTACCCCCAATATGGTCAAGATGCTCAGAACCTCCTACAACTGCAATACTTGATGGTTTGAGAAGTTTTTTGTGCAACATAACTGTGCCGGATTGGTAGATGTAAAATAAGTCAAAAAAAATGATTCATTTGCTGATATTTATCAAGTCTTTAAGACTCAAAAAGTAGTTACTTTGACTAATGAAATAAAAGTTTGAACGGTATGTATGCATTCTCCCGAGCGGTTAATTCGATGCACTCAGAAGACATTAAACTATTAATGAAACAGTCTTCAGGGAAAGGATTGATCTCTTTTGCCGGCGGAATGCCCAACAATGATCTGTTTCCCGTTAAGGAGATAGATCAGGTCTATAACGATTTAAACGACGATATAAAGAAACTTTGTTTTCAATACGGTCCAACTTCAGGGTATCCTCCTTTGGTACGGTCTCTTCAAAAAATGATGTTAAGGAAGGGGTTACCTGCACGAACTGACAAAATTCTTGTGACTACAGGTTCATTACAGGCCATAAGTATTATCACTCAGGAATTTGTAAATGAAGGAGACATTATCCTCACTGAGAATCCGTGTTTTGTTGGCGCCATTTCTGTATTCGAAACATATGGCGCAAAAATCATTGGGATTCCTATTGATGAGGAAGGAATGGAGATTGAGACCTTAAAAAAGGTGATATCAGAATTGGAAAAGCCTCCAAAATTTCTTTATATCACGCCTAATTTTCACAATCCTGCAGGGATATTATACACTGAACAACGAAGGCGTGCACTCTTGGAAACCCTATCTGGAACCGATATAATTTTAATTGAAGACGATGCTTATGGTGACCTCTTTTTTGATATAAAAGACAAACCCATGACACGACCTTTGAAATCATATGCCGGTTATGATGTAGAGATCATTTATACGGGTTCCTTCTCTAAGATTTTGGGTCCGGGATTCCGTTTGGGATATATGCTATCTTCCTCTGAAATATTCGAAAAAGCAGAATCTATAAAACAGGCCCTTGATGCATGTACTTCCAATTTCATGCAAATTTTAGCCAATCAATTTATCAATGAGGGTTATCTCGAACCTTATCTGGATTTTCTTAGAAAGGAATACAGCGAAAGAAAAGAGATCCTTCAACAAAGTTTGCAGAAACATTTGCCAGAAGGCATTCGATGGTTAGAACCAAAAGGAGGGTTTTATATGTGGTTAAGACTGCCAAATCAACTTAGTGCCAACGCTGTTTTCAAAGACTGCCTTAAAAAAGGGGTTGTATTTGTTGCAGGCAGAACCTTCGATCCGGAGAACAAGAAAGATAATAACCTTAGATTGTCATTCTCCAATATGCCGAAGAATGATATTGAAAAAGGCGTAGTTCTTCTTTCTCAGGTGATCAGGAATCACTTACAGGTCGCAATGGTACACGATTCTAATACATAAACTCAACGAATTCCTTGGCTTTGTGCTGTCCTAGTTTAAAAGCCTCAGTGTTTTTAAGCCTGACCTTTTCACTTTTGTCTCTAAAATAATAATTGATGGCCTGCAAGAACTTTTCTTCAGGTATGGGAAGATGATCGGAGGCAGCACCCAACAAGACCATATTACAGACCTTAGTATTTCCCATATCCTTTGCACAACTTTTGGCATCTATGATGATATGGTTGACGTGCTTTTTTATTCGTTTGTACAATTCGTGTTTGTCGGGATAGTTGATTATATTTTCAAACGTACTCGAATCGGTAATGATCCATCCGTTTTTTTTAAGGGAAGGAATATGCCTTAAAAGTTCCATTGGCTCTGCAGATAAGATAATATCTGTTTCTCCTAATGGGATAAGATCAGAATAAATCTGCTTATCAGAGATCCTAACGTGGCAGTGTACTGCTCCTCCGCGCTGGCTCATTCCATGAATCTCAGATTGTTTAACAAATAGATTAAGATGAAGGGCGGCGATGTCAATAATGGAAGCCAGGGTGAGGATCCCTTGTCCACCAACTCCGGATAAGATGATATTTGACTTCATAAGGTAGTTTTAGTTTAAAGAGGCTATTTTTTGTTTGATTTGTTCTTTGCTATCTCTGCTTAACCTTACGCAAGGTCTTTCAGAGAGGATTACAGATACTCCTTCATAGTGAATTTCCTTTCTCAAAATCTCGAGATTTTTTTTAAAATTCTTTTTTAAAGGTTCGATTATCTTCAAATGTTCAGGGGCGACCCCGAGACCGAGGCAGATATCCTTTAGGCGACCCGTGGCAATTGATTGCTGAGTTCCGGTCATGGCTACGGTCGAGTTGTCTGAAATGATGACCGTGATAGGAGACTTGTCATTAATGGCTTCCAGTAAACCAGTCATTCCTGAATGGGTAAAAGTAGAATCACCTATTACTGCAATGGCATTTTCAACCCCGGCATCTGCGGCTCCTTTGGCCATTGTGATGGAAGCTCCCATATCAATTAGGGTGTTGACCGTATTGAGGGGTGCTAATGCACCTAGTGCATAGCATCCAATATCACCAAATACTTTTTTTTGTCCAATTTCGGGCAGGATTTCCTGAATAACTTTAAACAGATCAAGATGGCCACATCCTTCGCATAGTTGAGGAGGTCTGCCAACCACAATGCCGGATATCTGAGGTTCTTGGCTTCGATAAAGACCAATTGCACTTGCGACGATGTTAGGATTCAATTCTCCTGTCTGAGGCAAGTGACCACTTAACTTTCCGGTAACTTTTGGAGATTCATCAAAATAGTCGTGGAGTAGTTCTTCCACCAAAGGGTATCCCTCTTCTACAACAAGCAGTTCATCACAGTCGTCATATATTTTTTTAAGTTTTTCTTTGGGAACGGGATATTGAGAAATTTTTAACAAAGAGAAGAAATCCAAATTATCAGAGAGGTTCTCCATGACATAATTATACCCTATCCCACAGGCCACAATGCCCAGGGAACGATTCTTATTTTGTACCAGGGAATTCCAGGATGACTTTTCAGAAGCTTCCAGCAAAACTGATTTTTTGTCGACTAATTTTTCATATTGCTTTTTTGCATTTGAAGGGATCAAAGCAAAGCGATTGGTATCCACAGGTAATTGTATGCCATTTTGTGCCCTTCTTTCCTTGAAAACAACTCCTGTACGAGAATGGGATAGCCTTGTAACCAAACGCAACAAAACGGGTAACTGAGTCTCTTCCGACAAGTCAAAGGCATAGTGCATCATATTATAGGCCTCTTGTTGATTTGAGGGTTCCAAAATAGGAACTTTTGCAAATTTTCCATAAAACCGAGAATCCTGTTCGTTCTGAGATGAATGCATGGAAGGATCATCGGCTACTACAACTACCAATCCGCCATTGATTCCGGAGACCGCCATATTCATAAATACGTCAGAAGCTACATTGAGCCCAACATGCTTCATAACGGTAAGAACCCTTTTTCCGCAATAAGACATCCCCAGAGCTGCTTCCATTGCTGTTTTTTCATTGACTGACCAACTGGAATGTATGCTGAGTTCTTTCGCTATTTTAGATTGTTGTATATACTCCGTTATTTCTGTGGATGGTGTGCCTGGATAGGCATAGACACCAGAAATTCCAGCATCTATGGCGCCTTGTGCCAATGCTTCATTACCAAGAACCAAATTTTTCATTCTCGCTGATTTTCATGTATTCTGAAAGGTAAATGTAGAAGTTAAGAATAGTAATTTTTATGATTTTCATCATACTATGCCTTCTTTGATAGATATAATTGAAAAAGTTTACGGGGCTTTTTGATAAAATTCAAGTATTTTTGAAGAATCATCAGTTTTTTTAACCTCAATGTTGACCTTAAAACCTGTAGTTTGGATCAAAATGAACTTTATCCTGTATTTCTCAAAGTTGCTGCTTTACATGTGTTAATAGTAGGAGGAGGTAATGTTGGATTTGAGAAACTGACCTTTCTTTTGAAGTCGAGTCCCAGCGCCAAAGTTACTATGATATCAAAGACTTTTATCCCCGAAGTTGTCGTTTTGGCTCAGGGTCATGACGTGACTCTTGTACAAGGGTTATATCATAAAAAATATTTGAATGACAAACAGATTGTTATTGCCACTACCGATGATTTGGATGTGAACATACACGTGTACAATGACTGTAAAGAAGTGAATATTTTGGTCAACTTAGCAGATAATCCTCCCTATTGTGATTTTTATATGGGGGGTATTGTAACCAAGGGTAATGTCAAAATTGCCATTTCCACCAATGGAAAATCACCGACAGCAGCGAAGAGACTTAGACAGTTTTTTGAAGAGATACTCCCTGATAATATCAATGAACTGGTTGAAAATCTGAATAGTTACAGGAAAACCATAAAAGGTGATTTTGAGGATAAGGTCTCCAAAATGAATGAGCTCACAAAAGAAATGATTAAGATCAAGAAGAATGACCAGATTTCATAGAACCAATAGAACAGGTTTAAAAGCTTGACTATCTGAAGGTAACAGAATGATTTCAATCAGAACCTCGATGTCATATTCGCAATAATTTAGGATTCTGGATGAATTGTTTTTAGTAAAAGAGAGTATAGTTAAAAACTCCTAAATATTATCTTTTTTATTTCTTAAATTTGCCGTTAAAATAAGCATCACAATGTCAAAATTTGAATTGAAACTGCCGAAAATGGGTGAAAGCGTTGCTGAAGCGACAATTACTTCTTGGTTGAAGGAAGTTGGAGATACCATTGAAATGGATGAGGCTATTGTTGAGATAGCAACCGATAAGGTTGATTCTGAAGTTCCAAGTGAGGTTGAAGGCGTATTGGTGGAAAGGTTTTTTGAAGTTGATCAGGTTGTTGGTGTTGGACAGGTAATTGCAGTGATCGAAACAAATGGGGAAACTCAATTAGTAGCAGAGAAGGTTGAAGAGAAGCCTGATGAGGTTCCTGAAGAGCTTCCCACGGTGGCATCTGTAAAAGCAGAAATGAAAACCGTAAGCGAAATTGTTACTGACCTTAGCTCACCTAGTGGAAAGTTTTTCTCTCCCCTGGTTAAAAATATAGCCAAAACAGAAGGAATAAGTATTCTTGAACTGGAAGCTATAAAAGGAACAGGAAAAGATGAGCGGATTACTAAAAATGACCTATTGGGGTATATTAAAGGAGGCAGAAAGACTTCCTCTGAGGTAAAGGAAATAAAAATTTCTGACCCGGTATCCAAAAAGACTGCAGCCACTCCTACTGTTGAAGCGGCTAAACCCGCATTAAATGATGAGATCATTGAGATGAGCAGGATGGGTAAACTCATTTCAAAGCATATGGTGGATTCTTTACGAACCTCAGCGCATGTTCAGAGTTTTGTGGAGGTCGATGTTACCAATGTAGTGAGGTGGAGAGACAAAGTCAAAGATGAATTTTTAAAGAGGGAAGGTGAAAAAATCACCTATACTCCCATCTTTATGGAGGCCATAGCAAAGTCGATACGTGATTTCCCAATGATGAACATCTCTTTAGACGGAGATCGCATTCTTAAGCATAAAGACATTAATTTAGGTATGGCCGCAGCACTGGCGGATGGCAATTTAATTGTCCCCGTGATTAAAAGAGCTGATCAGCTCAATTTGGTTGGTATGACTAAAGCCGTTAATGACCTTGCTCAACGATCAAGAGCCGGTAAACTTAACCCTGATGATGTTCAGGGTGGCACCTTCACTGTGACCAATGTTGGTTCCTTTGGAAGTATCATGGGTACCCCAATTATCAATCAGCCCCAGGTAGGAATTCTGGCCTTGGGGTCAATCCGAAAGGTTCCGGCAGTTATTGAAACTCCCGATGGAGATCTTATTGGAATTCGACACAAAATGATCCTCTCTCATTCCTATGATCATCGAGTGGTAAACGGAGCCCTGGGCAGTATGTTTGCCAAACGAATAGCAGATTATCTGGAAGCCTGGGATGTCAATACCACTTTTTAAGATAATCAAAAAACGAATATTAATTTCATTTCAATACGATGAATATTAAACTTGAAAAACCCATTGTTTTCTTTGACCTGGAAACAACCGGAATTCAAATAGCTACAGACAGGATTGTTGAAATCTCTGTGCTTAAGGTCTACCCTAACGGAAATAAGGAAACCTGGACAAGGCTCGTAAATCCGGAAATTGAAATTCCCAAAGAGGCCTCTGACATTCATGGCATTACCAATGAAAAAGTGGTTACGGAACCTAAATTTTCCGAACTAGCCGCTAAGGTTAGTGCAATGATAGAAGGATGTGATCTTGCGGGATTTAATTCAAACAGGTTTGATATCCCCTTGCTGGCTGAAGAAATGCTTCGCGCCAAGGTGAATTTTGACATGGAAAACAGAAAAGCTATAGATGTACAGGTAATTTTTCATAAAAAGGAACAGAGAACTCTAGGCGCAGGATACGAATTCTATTGTGGAAAGAACCTTGAAAATGCACACTCGGCAGAAGCTGATACCATAGCAACTTATGAGATTCTGGAAGCTCAGATCGAGAAATATGATGACCTTCAAAACGACGTTTCCTTTTTAAGTGACTATTCTTCTCATCAGAAACGTGCTGATTTTGCCGGTTTTATTTTAGTGGATGCAGAAGAGGAGGATGTCTTTTCGTTTGGTAAATACAAGGGCAGAAAGGTACGGGATGTTTTTAGAGAAAATCCTGGATATTATAATTGGATGCAGAATGCTGACTTCCCGCTGTACACCAAAAAAGTACTGAAAAGTATCAAAGAGAATATGTCGGCTAAAAAAGCAATCAGCTCGCTCGAAGACCTGCAGAATAAATTTAATAAAAAGATATAAAGATGTATGTAGATTTTGAAACTATGAAGGATAATTCGAGAGTATGGATTTATCAATCAAATAGAGAATTTAGCTCGGATGAGATGAAAATTATTTCGGATAAGCTGAAAGATTTTGTCAATGAATGGACCAGACACGGGGATGATCTGAAGGCTTCATTTGACATTAAATACAAGCATTTTATCATACTGGCTGTCGACGAATCTTTTAATGAGGTTTCAGGCTGCTCCATAGATGCTTCTACTCATGTGTTTAAAAATATAGAAAAGGAGTTTGAGCTGGAACTTTTGAATAAACTAAATACAGCATTTAAAGATGGAGAGCATATCAATGTGGTTTCTCTGGCTGATTTCCAAAAATATGTAAAGGAGCATAAAATACGTCCTGATACCATGGTCTTTAATAATATGGTGCAAAACAAAGCTGATTTTAATGAGATATGGGAAGTTCCGGCCAATAAGAGTTGGCATAGCCGTTATTTCAGCTAATATTTTAAATTTATGAAATAAAGTTACAGGCTCATGAGCTGACCGGCAAAGAGCAATTGATCAGGTTGAACCACTTAGTTTTTATCAAATTAAATTCCCTTTTATGAACAAAATTGCAGTGCTTATGGTCCTGCTTCTGACCATCCAGGCCAGAGCCCAAAAAGATCCTTTACAAACAAAAGATAGTATAGCTCAAAATAAATGGGTTGACAGTATTATGAGCAGCATGAATGTTGACGAGAAAATAGGTCAATTATTTATGGTAGCAGCCTATTCGAATAAGGATGAGGAACACGAGAAATTTATTAGCAACCTTATAATCAAACATCATATTGGGGCCTTAATATTTTTTCAGGATCAGGCGATCAAACAGGTGGAATTGACCAACAGATATCAAAGTCAATCCAGAATACCTCTCCTGATTGGTATTGATGGAGAATGGGGATTGCGGATGCGACTTAAAAATACTGTGGCTTTTCCCTATAACATGGCACTGGGTGCAATTCGCGACGACAAGTTGCTCTATCAAATGGGTAAGCAAATGGGCAAGCACATGAAAAGAGAAGGTGTACATATCAATTTTGCTCCTGTGGTAGATGTAAATACAAATCCTTTAAATCCTGTGATTGGTAATCGCTCTTATGGAGAGGATAAATACAATGTTACCAGAAAGGCCATCGCCTTTACCAAAGGAATTCAAAGTGAACGTATAATGGCCTGTGCCAAACACTTTCCTGGTCATGGCGATACGGCTCAGGATTCACATAAAACCCTTCCGTCGGTGCTCCATGATACAATACGCTTAGATTCAATTGAATTATACCCTTACACTAAGATTATTGAACAGGGGATAGGTTCGGCTATGATTGGACATCTCAGTGTGCCGGCTTTGGAACCCAATGTGAATCTTCCATCCTCTTTATCTTATAACATCGTTACGGGTTTGTTAAAAGAGAAAATGGGCTTCCAGGGTCTGATCGTTACAGATGCACTAAATATGAAAGGTTCGGCTGATTTTGCCTCCTCTGAAGAGATCAATTTACAAGCGATACTTGCAGGAAATGATCTTCTTGATGTACCTCTAAACGTTGTCAAATCGATTCAAATGTTTAAAAAGGCCCATGCTAAGGGTACCCTGACGGATGATAGATTAAATGAATCAGTAAGAAAGATCTTAAAAACCAAATATTGGGTCGGATTGAACAATTATGAGCCATTGAAGGTAGATAACCTGATGAGCGACCTCAATACTGTAGAGGATGATCTATTAAATCGCAGACTGGTAGAAAATTCGGTTACTGTTATTCAGAATAAAAATGATGTATTACCTCTTAAAAATCTTGGAAATAATAAGCTGGCATATGTCAAATTTGGAAAGCACAATAACAGTCCTTTTGTAAATCGCCTTCAAGATTATTCAAAAGTTGATGTGATTTCGGGTAAAAGTATTACTGAAATTTCAAATAAGCTTAAGGATTATGAAACCGTAATTGTGAGCTTTCATACAAGTTTGGGTGCCTATGCGAATTATAAGATCGACGATAAGGAATTATTGATCCTTCAGGAAATTGCAAAAAATCACAAAGTGATCCTCGATGTGTTCGCAAGCCCGTATAGTTTGTTAAAGATAAAATCTTTTGAAAATATAGATGGTATTATTGTGTCCTACCAAAACACCAATTTGGCTCAGGATGTATCGGCTCAAATGATTTTTGGAGCGCTGGATATCAAAGGTGTTTTGCCTGTAAATATCAAAGACGATTTTAAGGTAGGTTATGGACTCCAGCTCGCTGGTCTTAATCGATTGGGCTACTCAATTCCTGCAGATGTTGGTTTAGACAAACACAAACTACAAAGGATTGATTCTGTGGCCGAGGTCGTGATCGATTCGATGATGGCCCCTGGTATGCACGTGCTTGTGGCACGTCATGGCAAAGTTGTCTACAGGAAAAGTTATGGGTATTATACGTATGACAAAAAAAAAAAAGTAGATAATAATAGTATTTATGATCTGGCTTCTGTGACCAAAATTCTTGGAGGTCTTCCGATGATCATAAAGGCTGAAGAAGAAGGTAAATTTGATCTGGATGCACCCCTTGGGGAGCTCATGCCTGTTTTAAAAGGCAGTAACAAGGATACTGTTACCATAAGGGAAGCACTTTCTCACTATGCAAAACTAAAGCCCTATATTCCATATTATGAAACCATGGTGGAGGGTAAGGAGAATACACCCATGGAGAAGTATTTCAGCAACACTAATTCCAATAAGTACAGTATCAAGGTGGCAGAAGACCTTTACCTCAGAACAGATTATCAGGATACCATATTCAAGTTAATCGCGGAGGCACCTCAGAGAGATGTGCTGGAATACAAATACAGCGGATTGCCTTTTTATTTGTTTAAAGATTATATTGAGAAAACATATGGGAAATCAATGGATGTTCTCAACCGCGAATATTTTTATGGCCCCTTGGGAGCTACAACACTGGTTTATAACCCTCTGAATAAATTTCCAAAATCCAATATAGTTCCAACGGAAAATGATGAGTTTTTTCGACACCAGCTATTACATGGAAATGTGCATGACGAAGGAGCTGCCATGATGGGCGGTATTAGTGGAAATGCGGGCTTGTTCGGTACGGCAAATGACGTAGCAAAAATGATGCAGATGTACTTGCAGAAGGGCTATTATGGGGGTAAAAGTTATTTTAAACCCGAATCTTTCGATAAATTTAACCGAAGATACTTTGAAGACAAAGGTGTAAGAAGAGGATTGGGATTTGATAAGCCGCAGCTCGATGAATCAATGGCAACCTGCGGTTGTATCTCCTTTAAGAGTTTTGGACATAGTGGCTATACGGGTACCTATACTTTTGTGGATCCCGAAACTGAAATCGTTTATGTGTTTTTATCAAACAGGGTATATCCATCTCGTGAGAACAATAAACTTGGGGAGGCTGATATCAGAACCGTTGTTCAAAAACTTATTCAGGAAGCGATTATCAACTAGTGACGGACTAACTTGATTTGACAAACAAATAGGCGATCAGGAAGCTGACACACAGATAGATAAAGCCCGTAAGGTCTGTTGTTAAATAAGCAATAATACCTGCTTGAATTAGATAGCAGATTGGAACCAGGGTGATACCTATTGTAAAGCGATGGGTAGCAATAAACTCGTCTTCAACAATTTTTGGCGATATGAATTTCCATACTAAAATTGGAATAAAACTGTTGACTCTGATCAAAGGACCCAACAAATTAAATTGACTGTCATCTTCTACATTCAGTAAATCTTCATGGTTTAAATCAACAAGTTTTTGATTGACTTTATGAGGGTCAAGAAATTCTTCCTCAGTAAATGAAGCTGCTATTTTGTCGTGGTGTTCCAGGTTTTCTATATGAGTGATCAATTTTTTCAGGGCTTCGCTTACTTCATTTTTTAACCCCGAAGAGGCACCGTTTAATGCCGCATCCCTGTGTTGTTTATTTACAGGTATAGGCTCCCCATATACAAGATGGACGCTACTGGCGAATTTTTTAGCATTTGTGTAATTGATACCTATTGGTAAGACGACGATCTCTAAATCAGGGTTCTTTTGGAGCGATCCAATGATGATTCTTGTAAAGCCTTTGCTCAATACCCTCAAACGCCTTTTGATATTGTGATTTCCTTCAGGAAAGATTAATACGGTTCCATTTTTATCAAGGATCTCATAGCATTTCTGAAATACTTCCTCATTTTTGGAAAGGTTGGTCAATCCGTCTTTGATCCTGTAAATAGGAAGCATATTAACCGATGACAATATAGCTTTGATCAAGGGCTTGTTAAAAATGTCTGCTCTTGTTAGAAAATTTAATTCTCGTGGGGTAACGGCACCGAGTAACAAGGGGTCTATTAGGGCATTCTGATGATTTGCCACAAAAAGAATTGCTTTGTTTTTAGGAATGTTTTCGGTTCCTGAAATCAGTATTTTTTTGAAATAAAAGGCGAAGCCAAACCTCATATAAAATTTTACAAAAAGGTACCAAATTTTTTTCATGCCTTAACTGGTTTCGATTTATCAGACCAAAAATAAGCAATCAGCAAGCCGGATAAGATATCCCATATGGCCCAGAAAGCGACAAATAAAGCCATTCCACCGAGGCCGTCAAAAAAGCTGAATACCAATAATAAGCCTAGTCCTGAATTCTGAATCCCTGTTTCTATACTCAGGGTTTTTTGATTGAGATAAGTTAGTTTGTTCAATTTAGCAAAATAGAAACCAACCAACAACAAAATCACATTATGGGCAATCACCAAAACAAAGACATAATGGATATGTTCCATAAATATGTCCAGATTATTATAGAATGCACCAGCCACAAATAAAAGAAAAATCAAAATGGAAACCGGTTTTAACAAACGAGAGGCTTTGGAGGCAAAAACGGGACGATAGTGATTGATCACCATTCCTAGAACCAAAGGGATACCCAGGATCAATAAAACGAATCTGGCCACTTCTGAAGGCGATACTTTTACTTTTGTAAGAATTTCGGAGGTTGGTTCATAAAAACTGCCCCAGATGGCAAAGTTGAGCGGCGTCATTACAAGAGCCGCTAAAGAAGCAAAAGCTGTAAGGCTAACAGATAATGCCGCGTTACCACCTGCGAGTTTGGTCATAAAATTAGAAATATTACCTCCAGGACAGGCCGCAACCATAATCATACCCAAGGCAACACTTGGATAGGGTTTAATAATGAGAATCATTAAAAAAGTAACGAATGGAATCAGTACGAACTGTGATATGATACCCACAATAACGGGTTTGGGCGACTTCAAAAGGTTTGTAAAATCTAACATCTTGATATCAAGTGCCACTCCAAACATGATCAGTGTTAAGGTTAGATTAACTACCCATAGGTTGTCTGAATTAAAATTAATCTGAATGTCGTCTACGGAATTGATCATGCCAGCTTTTTGAGTTGATGCTTAATTTTTGAAGGCGTAGGCCATAATATTTGCTCCCATTTGCAGCGCCTTAGATCGAACCTCCGGAGGATTATTATGAACTATTTGGTCTTCCCATCCGTCACTCAAATCACTTTCATAGTCGTAAAAGCAAAGTAATCGACCTTCATAGAAGAGTCCAAAACCCTGTGCAGGCTTTCCATCGTGCTCATGAATTTTTGGTAAGGTACTAAAATTATAGTTTTGATGGTAAATTTCGTGATCAAAGGGAATTTCCTCAAATTCAAGTTCAGGAAATACCTTTTTCATTTCGTTTCTTATATAATCGTTCAAGCCATAATTGTCTGAAATGTGCATAAAACCTCCTGAAATAAGATAGTTTCTCAAATTATTTACAGCTTCTTCAGATAAGAAGATATTGCCATGACCTGTCAAAAACACTATCGGGAAGTTGAAGAGCTCCTTACTTTGGGGTTCAATATTTTTAGGTTTTTCACTGAGTCGGGTATTGATGTTCGAGTTGCAAAAACGGATCAGGTTTGGAACGGCAGTAGGATTTGCATACCAGTCGCCCCCGCCTTCATATTTTATGATCGCCACCTCCTGAGCCTGAAGCTGATTGTTTAAAATTAAACATAAAAAGAACACACAGAAATTTACTGCTAACAAATATGATTTCATATTTTTAATTTTCATGAGTTTGTTAAGTTATAAAATTTCATTGAGAAGCGCCGCAGTGTTGCAGGCAACAACGCCAGCCGTTTCGGTACGTAATCTGCTCTCGCCAAAAGTTACCGGCTTTATATCCTGCCGGAGGGCTTGTTCTATTTCACTAACCGAAAAATCACCTTCCGGACCTATCAGGATCATGATTTTTTGATGAAAGGGGAAAAAGGATTTAAGATGATCTTTCTTTCCATCTTCACAATGTGCAATAAGGCCGAGATCCCAATCTTTTTGATGGACTAATTCACTGAATTTTTTAGGATTGTTCAAAACAGGAAGGTTAAATTTCAAGGATTGTTTCATCGCCGATAGAATAACTTTTTCCATGCGTTCTGTTTTTAGGGACCTTCTTTCAGAATGGTCGCAATACACAGGGGTGATTTCATCTACACCTATCTCTGTTGCTTTTTCCAGGAACCATTCGAAACGATCATTCATTTTGGTAGGTGCAATGGCAATATGTAAGTGATAATTCCAGGATTTAGGTTTATCCTCCCAGCTACTGATGTTCGCCAGACATTTTTTATCGAGAGCCTGAACAATTTCGGCAGTGTATAATTTTCCTTTACCGTCGGTAATAGTTAGTTGATCTCCGTTCGTTTTTCGTAAAACTCTTACAATATGTCTGCTTTCTTCTTTATTGAAGGTAATTGTCTTTAAGATCGTGCTTATGTCAGGAGTATAAAAAAGCTGCATGATAGATTATGTAGGAGGTTAAATGTAACTAATTCTAATCACTATGTCTACTTAGAGAGATCTATATCAATTGATATCTTTTCTCATGGTACATCTTCTTTTATGCACTTGAGGTTTGAAATTTTTCCAGATAAGCTGAATGTCCTTATTATCTTCCAGTTCGGGCGTGATAATCAGTTTTTCTACTCCTTTTTCAGTGTAAGTTTTGAAAAATTCATCAAAAACGATAGCGGTCACTCCTTTTCTTTGGTATTCAGGAAGGACCCCAATGAGGAAAAAAACGGAGGATTTAGAATGTTTTTTTGCCCTTAGCAGATGTATAAAGCCGGTAGGGAATAACTTTCCATTTGCCTTTTGTAAGGCTTCTGCAAAGGAAGGCATGGTAATGGAAAATGTGACGAGTTTATCCTCTTTATCAACAATAAATTTTATGTATTCAGGATTGATGAAATTAATAAATTTCTTCTTTAAATATGCGATTTGTTTATCACTAACGGGAACAAAGGAAGATAATTTGGCATAGGAGGTGTTAAAAAGATCAAACATGTCTTCTGCGTAAGGCATCACTTCTTGAGTTGTCTTAAAGTTAATGGCCCTAAGCTTGTAACGTTCTTTGATTAGGCCTGCATATCTCTTATATTTTTCGATATCTACATTTTTAAAATAAAAATTGGATTCGATAAATTTTTGGGCAGGTTCCAGTCCTAAGCTTTTAAAATGTTCGACATAGTAGGGGTGATTATACCAGGTAATCATGGTGCTAATTGAATCAAAACCTTCTGTAAGAACCCCAACCTTATCTAAATTGGAGAATCCAAGCGGGCCTTCAATAAAATCAAGTTTTTGTGTTTTGCCAATTTCTATAACCTTATTGAGCAAGGCTTTGCTGACTTCCAGGTCATCAATAAAATCGATCCAGCCAAATCGCATTCTTCTAACTTTTTGAACATCGATCTCTATGTTGTTAATAATGGCGGTGACCCTTCCAACAACAACTCCATTCTTAAAGGCAAGAAAGAACCTGGCATCTGAGTGTTCGAATACTGGATTATTAAGCTTGTCAAAACTTTTAACTTCTTCGCTAATAATAGGCGGTACCCAAAACTTATTATTCTTGTATAAAGTAAAAGGGAATTTTACGAATTGTTTAAGTTCTTTTTTTGTCGAAATCTCCAGGATTTTTATCATTCGACAAAACTAGTCGTTTTCTGATTTTTTACTGTACTTTTTTTCAGCTTTTTCTTTCTGCTTTTTTTCTTGGACCTGTCTCTTGTTTTGTTTTTTTCTGGCTTTCTGAGCTTTTTTATTTACCGGAGCCTCAATATTTCTTGTTTTTACCTTTGAAGTTTTTACGTCCCTCATTTTTCCGTTACTCGATGATTTGCCACCTGCGAAAAGTCCGAAAGTTATTGTATTCAAGAAACTTTTCTTCTCTTTAGGGAGATTGATATCCTCGTTGTTGTCAACTTTGCCAAGAATAATTTTGTCCTTATGTCTGTCTAGTCGCCATGAGATCCCACCACCTATCAAATAGGTATTGTCGCCTCTTTCATCAAAAATTGCTCGAGCCGAAAAATCAGCCTGCATATTCGAATTGATCAGATAGGCACCACCGGCGCCAAATTGAAAATCGTTGGGTACATTCTTTCTGAAAAAGCCTTGATTCTCGCCAAAGATCGACCATTTTTCATGTAAGGTATAGGTTACTGTAGCGATATATGAGTTTTCAGCCTCGTTGGTAAAAGCCTTATCGGCTATAAAATTGAAGAGAACAATCAATCGGTTGGAAAGGTCGTTTTGTGTATAAATTCCAAACCTCGGGCTCATACCCTCTGGGTTTTTATGAAGTTCCGTGAGTAAATTCGTGTTCAAACCGGCAGAAACACCTACGGCAGGAATCAATCTTTTTTTATCAAAACTATGTCTGGCCTTCCAGCTCCTGATCTCTTTTGATTTGTCTGAATACTCAGGTTTGAAAACCATATATTTTGCCCCCAGAGTAAGTTTGCTGAAACCGAATGCCGATTTGCTGTAGATAGCCGGCTGTGAATAGTCTCGGTTCTCGCTCACAACGGCCATGTCAAGATTGAATTCCAATTGTTCAAAAAATTGACCGGTTCTCAACATAATATCCGACCCAATACTGGTTCCGCTGTACGAAAAAGATTCTTCAAGAATTGGATCATAGTAGAGGTACCCACCAACGTCTTTATAAAAAAGGCCAGCTTCTACCTGATATATTTTAGTGCCCACACTATAGGGGCTTTCTGAAAATCCCGGGCGACGGGAATTGATCACCTCGGTATATTGCCCAAAAGCAAATTCAGCCAATAGCAGGAGGAGAAAGGTTGTAAGGAAGGATTTCATGTTCAACTTATAATATGATCAAATTAAGTTTTTCACTATATAAACGCTTAAGTTGCTCTCAAATTGTTATTTTTGAAAATTAAATTTAATAATTATGCAGGAGGCTTCAATTCAGGGTTTTTGGTTCATTTTGATCCTTATTCTCGGGTATTATGCTTTCAAATGGTTGGCAAGGATTTTTCTTCCGTTTTTGATGCAAAAAGTAGTGAGAAACTTTGAGAAAAAGGCGAGAGAGCAACAGGGATATCAAGATCCTGCTGATCAGGTGAAAGAAGGAGAGACGGTGGTTGATAAGCAGCCGGTTCAGAGAAAGGAAAGTAGTAATAATGTTGGTGAATACGTAGATTTTGAAGAAGTTGATGACTAAAGATCGTCCAGATCAAACGAAAACAGAATATAGCTTAGCGTCTATGAATATCAAGAAGTTGCTGCCTATTCTGATCCCTTTATTAAGTTTTGTGATCATTTCCCTGGCCTATTTTTCACCAGTCTTGGAAGGAAAACAATTGTTTCAGTCTGACATTGCTCAGTTCCGAGGAATGTCAAAGGAAGTTAAAGATTTTAGAGAACAGTTTGAGGAGGAGCCTTATTGGACGAACAGAGCCTTTGGTGGTATGCCAACTTATCAGTTAAGCACTTATTATCCAAATGATTATATTAAAAAATTGGATAGCTTATTGAGATTTCTTCCCAGACCTGCTGATTATCTTTTTTTGTATTTTTTAGGCTTTTTTCTCTTGTTAAGTGTGCTCAAGGTTGATTGGAAATTGGCCATGATAGGGGCTGTAGGATTTGGATTTTCAACCTATTTGATCATCATTCTGGGGGTAGGACATAATGCAAAAGCTCATGCCATAGCCTATATGCCTTTTGTTCTGGCAGGCTTATTACTGGTTTTTGACAAAAAATATTTTAAGGGTTTTGTACTTACAGCGCTGGCCATGGCTCTGGAAATCAATGCGAGTCACCCTCAGATGACCTATTACCTGCTCTTTTCTGTATTGATTTTTGGGCTGGTCTACTTGATTCAGGCCCTGAAGGAAAAAGAAGTAATACCTTTTGCCAAGCATATTGGTTTGCTTTTGATAGCCGTTGTTCTGGCTGTGGGTGTCAATGCAACTAGTTTGCTGGCCACGAAGGAATATGCCGATCACAGTACACGAAGCCAAAGTGAGTTGACCATCAACGCTGACGGGAGTCCTAAGGAAATGTCTACAGGCTTGTCGAAATCATATATTACTGAATACAGTTTTGGCTTAATGGAAACTTTTGATTTGTTTATACCTAGATTCATGGGGGGGTCAAACAATGAAAAGCTTGATAAAGAAAGCTATACCTATAGGTATTTGAAAGATAAAACTGGTAGAAAACAAGCCCTTAGTTTTACCGAAAACGCACCCATGTACTGGGGAGACCAACCCATAGTCGCTGCTCCTCCTTATCTAGGTGCCATCTTTATTTATTTGTTTGTTTTGGCTGCTTTTTTGATCAAAGGCCCATTGAAGAAGTGGCTTCTGGCTGCAACCATTTTTTCTATTGTACTGAGTTGGGGAAAGAATTTTGAACTGGTTACTAATTTTTTTATTGATTATGTACCCCTGTATAATAAATTTAGAGCGGTATCATCCATACAAGTAATTGCAGAAGTGGCTGTACCCTTATTGGCTATATTGGGAGTACATCATTTTCTAAGTGATAAATACACGAAAGAGGAAAAGATGAAGGCCTTTAAAGGTGCAAGTATTCTTGTTGTAGGACTCGCTCTTTTCTTTACGGCAGTAGGTGCCAGCATTTTTTCTTTTGAAAGTTATCGCGATGGAAATTATGAACAAATGTTGGCAGGATTATCAGAGGTACTTGCAGAAGACAGACGAACCATCTTTTTTCAGGATAGCCTGCGTTCTTTAATTTTTGTAGTGATAACTGCTGGTTTATTATGGTTGTTTATGACCCATAAAATCAAGAGAAATATTGTGGTATTTGGACTGTTTGTTCTGGTGTTGGTCGACTTAGTAGTTGTTGACCTTCGCTATGTGAATAAGGATGATTTTATCAGTAAATCAAAAATTGAGAAACCTTTTGACCTTAGTCCTATGCAGGCTGAAATTCTTAAAGATAAAGAACATTACAGGGTAATGAACTTTATGGTAAATCCAATGAATGATGGGAGTACCTCCTTTTATCATAATTCTATTGGGGGATATCATGCTGCGAAGCCCAGACGTTATCAGGAATTGTTTGATTTTCAGATTTCAAGGAATAATATGGAAGTGCTCAATATGCTCAATACCAAATACTTTCTATTCCCTGGTGAAAACAACGTGGAGAATGTTCAGTTGAATGAAGATGCAAATGGAAATGCCTGGTTTGTGACTGAAATTGAATACGTGGATACGGCTAATGAAGAAATGAAGGCCCTCGACAGTTTGAAAACCAAATCAAGTGTAGTTCTTGAGCGTAAATACGAGAATACATTAGGTGAAACGACTTTTGAAAAAGACAGTACCGCAAGTATCAGGTTGAACTCTTACAAGGCCAATGAAGTGATTTATGCAACTTCGGTTGCAAGTGATCAGTTGGCGGTTTTTTCAGAAATATATTATGAGGATGGCTGGAATGCCTATCTTGACGGGAAGTTAGTGCCACATATGAGGGCAAACTATGTATTAAGGGCCTTAGTGATTCCAAAAGGAAAACACGAACTGGTGTTTAAATTTGAACCCAGAGTGATTGAAACAGGAAATATGATTTCTTTGATTTCTTATGGTCTTTTGATACTGATTCTATTGGGATGGGGACTAAGGATAAGACAAAAAAAGACCGCTTAAACAGACTTATAATGAGTGATTTTAAATCGTACATAACTGTTCCAAAAAAAAGATACAGACATACGGTGGAGTTTCTTCAGTCGGTACTTCCTGCCCCTGCAACCATACTTGATCTTGGGGTGAGAAATGAATTGAGTGAGATCCTGGAAACCTATGGGTATACCGTTTACAATACTTTGGGTGAGGATTTGGATATTGACTATGCGAACGTTAAAAATTATGAGGTTGATGCAGTTACGGCCTTTGAGATTTTCGAGCATATGATTGCCCCGTTTAATGTATTAAATACCATAAAGGCTACAAAGCTAATTACAACAGTTCCCTTAAAACTATGGTTTGCAAGTGCTTATAGAAGTAAAACTGACAAGTGGGACCGGCATTACCATGAGTTTGAAGACTGGCAATTTGACTGGCTGTTGGAAAAGTCAGGTTGGCACATTAAAAAAATCGAAAAATGGTCGAGTCCAGTAAACAAAATCGGGTTTAGACCTATCCTAAGAAAATTTACGCCTAGATATTATGCTGTCTATGCGGAAAGATAGATTCCTAACGACATGAGAATTGGAATGATTTTAGACAAAACCTTTCCACCTGATCCACGGGTTGAGAATGAGGCGCTGGCATTGATCGATGATGGTCATCAGGTCTTCCTTTTTTGTCTGAGCTATGAAAAAGAGACGCATGATGAATGCATTAATGGAATTGAGGTAAAAAGATACCCAAGTAATACCTTAGAATACAAGCTTTCAGCGTTGGCATACTCGCTTCCCTTTTATAGGAAAATGATGTCTGTAAAAATAGCCCATTTCTTAAAGGAAAATAGCATTCAGGCAATTCATGTGCATGATATGGTGATTGCAGAGGCTGTGGGCAAGGCCAATCATACTTTGAAACTTCCCTTGGTTCTGGATCTTCATGAGAACAGACCGGAAATCATGAAAACCTATCCACATTTGAATAAATTCCCTGGAAATCTTTTGATTTCTCCGGCATCCTGGAAGCGTAAAGAAGGCGTCTTGGCTCAAGAGGCTGATCGGGTCATTGTTGTTACAAGAGAGTCAAAGGAAGAATTAGAAAAACGGGTGGGCCTGACGGATGAAAAAATCACGATTGTACCCAATACGGTAAGTGAATCTTTTTATACAAAATTCATCACTGATTCGTCAATTATAGAGAGGTATAAAGATAAATATGTAATCCTGTATTTAGGTGACACAGGACTGCGACGAGGTTTATTATCAGTGATTGAAGCCTTTTCAATTTTAGGAGATGATCGGTCTTTGAGAAAAGAATTTAAGCTGGTGATTGTGGGTAAAAATTCTTCAGATATGCTACTTAGAAAAAGGGTTGAAGAACTTGGACTTCAAGACATGATTGATTTTGAAGGCTGGCAGGATATTAGTGTATTCGCCTCTTATCTGCAGGTGGCAAAAATTGGGATATCTCCATTACATCGTAATCTTCATCATGATACGACCTATGCGAACAAGTTGTTTCAATATATGAGTTTTGCTGTTCCTCTTCTGGTAAGTGATGCCTTATCCCAGAAAAATCTTATAGAAGAAGTGAACAGTGGCTTGGTGCACAAGGAGAAAGATGCAGCTGACATTGCTGAAAAAATATTGATGCTATATCATAACCCAGAGTTTGCTTCAGAGCTTGGACTAAAAGGGAAACAGTTTATTGAGGAAAATTTTTGTTGGGAAAAGGTATCAGATAATTTGAAGAACCTATATTTAGAATTAGAAAAGTCTTGAGAGTTTTATTAATCACATATTACTGGCCTCCTGCGGGAGGGAGCGGCGTTCAAAGATGGCTTAAGTTTGTCAAATACCTACCGTCTTTTGATGTAGAGCCTGTTGTGTATACAGTGAAGAACCCGTCATATGCCGTGGAAGATCCCAGCTTAAGTCATGAAGTTCCTAAAGACCTTCAGGTGATAACCAAAGCCATTTGGGAGCCCAATTCAATTTTGGCTCGGTTAAAACTAAAAAAGACAAAACAAAGTGCAGGTTTTCTCGATTCTAATCCATCTTTTCTCACGCGTCAAATGCAATATGTCAGGGCCAATTATTTTATTCCGGATTCAAGAAAATTTTGGATTAAACCCTCTGTTCGGAAACTGACTTCTTTTGTAAGAGAAAATAAGATTGATATCGTTATCACCACCGGACCTCCTCATAGTTTACATATAATTGGACTTGCTTTACAAAAGAAAACAGGAGTGAAGTGGGTTGCTGATTTTAGAGACCCATGGACCAATATTGATTATTTTCACAACTTACCACTGACTAAAAAAGCGCAAAAAAAACACCATGAATTGGAAACCAAGGTGTTGAGCCAGGCTAATGCTGTAGTGGTTGTTGGAAAATGCATGAAGGAGGAATTTAATGACCGAAACAATAATGTGGTAGTTATAAGTAATGGCTTTGATGATGAAGATCTATTTGAGGAAATCACCTTAGATAAAAAATTCAGTATCTCTCATATAGGGATGATGAATGCTGATCGAAATCCAAAAATACTTTGGCAGGCTTTGAAGGAACTAATAGAAGAGTCTGAGAATTTTGCAAATGATCTTAGTGTTAAATTGATAGGAAAATGTGATCAGGAAGTCTATCAAAGCGTGAGCGATTTTAGATTACAGAATCATATTTCTTTTATAGCCTATGTGGCGCACAAGGATGTGCTGAAATTTCAACGAGTATCTCAGCTGCTTTTACTGGCTGTTAATAAGGTTCCTGCGGCACGGTCGGTGATCACAGGCAAAGTATTTGAATACCTTCAAAGTGAACGCCCAATAATAGGCATTGGCCCTGTAGACGGCGATCTGGCAGAAATTTTAAATGAAACCGGAGCAGGTCAAATGATCGATTTCGACGATGTTATGACATTAAAGGAGTTGTTGAGAAAGCAATATTCTTTGTATAAGGCAGGAAAACTAAACAGCACTGCGCATCAAATAGACCGATTCCACAGGAAAAACCTGACGAAAGATTTGGCATCGCTTTTAAAAAGTTTGTAATTTGTTCATTAATTAGATAACAATTGAAAAAAGTAGTAAGCATTTTAGGAGCACGTCCTCAGTTTATAAAAGCTGCGGTATTGAGCAGGATCATTCGTGATAAAATGCAGTTCACAGAGGTCATTGTTCATACGGGGCAGCATTTTGACAAGAATATGAGTGATGTTTTCTTTCAGGAAATGGATATTCCTAAACCAAAGTATAATTTGGACATAAACGGAATGGGCCACGGAGCTATGACTGGCAGGATGCTCGAAGAAATTGAGATAGTTCTTTTGGAAGAAAAACCCTCTCTGGTTATTGTCTATGGTGATACAAATTCTACCTTGGCTGGAGCTCTGGCAGCCAAAAAGCTTGGAATTCCATTGGTTCATGTAGAGGCTGGTTTAAGGTCATTTAATATGGCCATGCCCGAGGAGCTTAACCGAATACTTACCGATAGAATTTCAGATTTGTTGCTGTGCCCTACAAATACTGCGCTGTCAAATTTAAAAGCTGAAGGCTTTGATCATTTTGAGTCAAGAGTAATCTTGAGCGGTGATATCATGAAAGATTCGGTTGCCTATTACGGCAAACTGTCTGATAAGAGATCGCGTATCATTGACAGCCTGGGGTTGGACCAAAAAAGATTTGTACTTGCTACCATTCACCGGCAGGAAAATACAGAAGACTTCAAGATATTAAAAAACATATTTGAAGCACTGAATGAGATTTCCAAAAACACCCTTGTTGTAATGCCCTTGCATCCCCGAACAAGGAGTATGATGAAAAAGTTCAATCTAAGTTTTGAAGGGCAATTAATAGACCCCCTTGGCTATTTTGACATGTTGCAGCTTCTAAAGCATTGTAAAATGGTAATCACAGACAGTGGAGGACTTCAAAAAGAGGCCTATTTTAATCATAAACCATGCATCATAGCCAGAGAACAAACAGAATGGATTGAATTAGTAAACAATGGATTTGCTTCGATAGTTGGGAGTGATCCTGATAAAATAAAAGATTCATATGCTTACTATCTGGAGAATACTCCAGATTATAGCCTTGAACTTTACGGGGATAAGATTGGTCTAAACATGTATAAGGCCATCCTGGATCTATTGAATGAAGGAGGTTAGGTGAGCGCTTTTTTATTAGTGATTTTTGCAGAATATCATATGCCCTTTGTCATTTAACCGTACTAAGAGATCCTTGAATTTGATTTCAGATCGACCTGTGATGTGAATTTCGTACTATTGAGTTGGATTCTACTTTCGATACCTTATTACTGGCCTTTCCTCAAGACATTGCAATATGTAAACTAATGAAATGGAAATGAAATCAAATACTTACATATATAAATCAATTATTAAAATTATGTTATAAATTATAACCATATATATAATATATGTTTACGAATTGAAATAAAAAATTCATATTTGCAGCCTAATAAAAATTAAAACAAGATAGAGATGTGTGGAATTGTATGTGCATTTGATTTAAAAGAAAAGGCAGAGGTGTTAAGGCCTCAATTGTTGGAGATGTCGAAAAAGATCCGTCACCGCGGACCAGACTGGAGTGGAATATATAGCAATAATAAGGCGATTCTCGCGCATGAGCGTTTGGCTATCGTTGATCCTGCTTCCGGAAAGCAACCTCTTTTTAGTGAAAATAAAAAACTTATCCTTGCAGCTAATGGAGAAATTTATAACCATCAGGACCTACGCAAACAATTTGAAGGAACTTATAATTTCCAAACAGAGTCTGATTGCGAGATTATTTTGGCACTTTATCAGAAAAAAGGAGTTGATTTTATAGACGAAATGAACGGAATCTTCGGATTTGCGCTTTATGATGTTGAAAAGGATGAATACTTTATAGCGAGAGATCATATGGGAATAATTCCATTGTATATAGGATGGGATGCTAATGGAACTTTTTATGTTGCCTCTGAGTTGAAGGCGCTAGAAGGAGTTTGCACTAAAATTGAATTGTTTCCTCCCGGGCATTATTTGTCAAGTAAAGATGGAGAGTTGGTCAGATGGTATGACAGAGACTGGACAGAATTTGAAGCTGTAAAGGAGAATCAGACAAGTATTGATGAATTACACGATGCTTTGGAGGCAGCGGTCCACAGACAACTGATGAGTGATGTGCCTTATGGGGTTTTGCTATCTGGAGGACTGGATTCTTCAGTGACTTCCGCACTGGCAAAAAAATATGCGGATAAGCGTGTGGAATCTGGCGATACACAGGAAGCCTGGTGGCCTCGTTTACATTCATTTTCTGTAGGCTTGGAAGGCTCACCCGACTTGGCTGCTGCTCAGATAGTAGCTGATTATATTGGTACGGTTCACCATGAGATCAAATTCACCATCCAGGAAGGTCTTGATGCCATAAAAGACGTTATTTACAACCTTGAGACTTATGACATTACTACCATAAGAGCCTCGACTCCAATGTATTTAATGGCTAGGGTGATCAAATCTATGGGAGTCAAAATGGTGCTTTCAGGTGAGGGTGCAGATGAATTGTTCGGAGGGTATTTATATTTTCACAAAGCACCAAATGCTGAAGAGTTTCACAAAGAGACCGTAAGAAAACTTGACAAGCTTCATATGTATGATTGTTTAAGAGCAAACAAATCATTAGCTGCATGGGGAATTGAAGGTAGAGTTCCTTTTCTGGATAAAGAATTCATGGATGTGGCTATGCGAATAAACCCTGAAGATAAAATGATTAATGGTGAACGCATGGAGAAGTGGGTTATAAGAAAGGCTTTTGAAAAATATTTACCAGAAAGTGTTGCCTGGAGACAGAAAGAACAGTTTTCTGATGGAGTTGGATATAGCTGGATCGATACCTTGAAAGAAGTTGTTGCAGAGGAAGTTTCTGATGAACAACTCGCCAATGCAAAATATAAGTTCCCAATTCAAACACCCACTTCTAAGGAGGAATTCTATTACAGAAGTATTTTTGCTGAACATTTTCCATCAGACACGGCAGCACACTGTGTGCCGCAAGAGGCCTCAGTTGCCTGCAGCACAAAAATTGCCCTGGAATGGGATGAAAGTTTTAAGAATATGAATGATCCTTCAGGAAGGGCAGTAGCCAATGTTCATGAAGAAGCTTATGATAAAAAAATCGAAGCTTAGCAAAATTAAAACTCAATCATAAGTCCTATTGAAGGAAGAATGGTTCCTACAGCGTTTTCTATCTCTTGAGTTAGATAGCTGTCTGGATTGTTTGGATCTTCAATAGGATTTCCATTGTCATCCCTTACCACATCCAAGAAGGATTGTGTTTCAGTTTTGT
>CAZQRD010000018.1:0-43200 GCA_964595535.1 uncultured Flavobacteriaceae bacterium
ACCCGCGACCCTCACCTTGGCAAGGTGATGCTCTACCCCTGAGCTACTTTCGCATTAGATTTAGTCAATGAACTTGCAATTTTTAAAATTGCTGCTTTACCTTTCAACCCTTAAGATGGTTTCCGGTTAGGCAGGCGCAAATTTAAAACATTTTCATAAATCCCAAAGCTTTTTCGCTCATATTTTTAATATTTTTTTATGTGGTTAATCTTAATTAATAGATATATTTGCAGCGATTTTAAAAACAGGCATTTACCAAGTTGGAAGTAGCAGTCGTAAGACATAATATGATAGATGATCTCAAACAATTAACAAAGTTTGGATTGTCTTTGAGCGTGGTCTTTTCTTCCATTGCCGGATACTTGCTTGCTGCTGATATCGTTGATTTTAAAACACTGTTTTTATTGTCAATAGGAGGGTACTGTATGGTTGGTGCTTCCAATGCTTTTAATCAAATCATTGAAAGGGTGCCTGATGCGATTATGAAAAGGACCATGGACAGACCTATTCCTACTGGAAGGATTTCAGTAAATCTGGCTATGTCCATTGCAGTTGTGATGACTATTGCAGGTTTGGTAATTTTATACAGTATTAATGAAAGAACTGCCTTATTCGGGGCCATCTCAATTTTTCTCTATACCAGCGCTTATACTCCTTTAAAACCCATCACACCTTTATCGGTATTTGTTGGGGCCATTCCGGGCGCGATTCCCTTTATGTTGGGTTGGGTAGCGGCAACCGGTCAGTTTGGGATTGAACCGGGAATGCTTTTTATGATACAATTCTTTTGGCAATTCCCACATTTCTGGGCCATAGGCTGGCTGCAATTTGACGAATATAAAAAAGCGGGCTTCAATTTAATGCCTACAGGGGAAAAAAATAAAAAAGCTTCAAAATTGATCATCATTTATACAGTCTTGATGCTGATTGTTTCGATCTTCCCTGTTTTTGGCTTTACCGGAAGCTTGTATTTGTTGCCAGTATCGGCAGTAATCATTTTTTCTTTAGGCCTGGTCATGCTTTATTACGGCATTAAATTGCATCAGGAACAGTCTGATAAAATGGCGAGAAAGCTAATGCTTTCAAGTGTTTTATACATAACTTTAATCCAGATTATTTTTGTGATCGATAAATTTTTACACTAGTCAACTATGGAACAAAAAACGAAAGAGAAGGCATTCAAACAGATGTTGTGGATTTCCATGATCAGTATGACCATGATGTTCGCAGGACTTACAAGTGCCTATGTGGTTAGTAGGGCAAGAGAAGATTGGGTTAGTTTTGAGTTGCCAAGCGCCTTTTATATCAGCACCCTGTTTATTCTTATGAGTAGTTTAAGTTTTTTTCTGGCAAAAAAAACCCTTTTGAAGGGAGACCAGGGAAAAACTACAAGTTTGTTGGCCCTGACCCTTCTATTGGGACTTGGTTTCGTGTTTTATCAATTCAATGGTTTTAATCAACTTATCGAAGTGGGTCTTTATACAACAGGTCCTCAAAGTAATGTGGCTTCTTCCTTTCTCTATGTGATAACGGGAGCGCATTTACTACACATCTTTGCAGGGATTATTGTGTTATCAACGGTGTTATACCGTAATATGACCGGCAAGTATACTGTTACTAACTATCTGGGGTTTTCCCTAGGTTCAGTTTTCTGGCATTTTGTCGATGCTTTATGGGTTTATCTTTTTCTCTTCTTCTATTTTATCCGTTAAAGCCAACATTTTTGCCTTATTGATTCTATTTATCAAATATTTTTATATTTTTGCTGCTCAGATAAAACATGATAAATATCAGTTTTATCATATATAAAAGATCAATCAAATTAAACTTTTTATATGGAGGCAATTGTTGCTGATTCGCCAAAGGGAGGTGCTTGGAACGGAGGAGGAAGTCAACCTTTCAGTGCAAGTTATGGAAAAATGATGATGTGGTTCTTTATCATGTCTGATGCCCTTACGTTTTCAGGATTTTTAGGAGCATACGGATTAATTCGTTTTAAATTTCTTGATTCCTGGCCAATTGCTGATCAGGTCTATACGCACATTCCATTTATACATGGAGATTATCCGATGTACTATGTGGCTTTTATGACCTTCATTCTGATCTTTTCGTCGGTAACTATGGTATTAGCCGTAGATGCGGGAAAACACATGCAAAAGGGGAAAGTTATCGTGTATATGGGTCTTACCATTATCGGTGGTTTGATCTTCCTTGGTTCACAGGCCTGGGAATGGAAAACATTTATAACAGGAACGTACGGAGCGGTTCAATTGGAAGATGGTAAAATTGTTCAGTTTGTGAATGGTTCAGGCCAACAGATTAGCCTTGAGAGCTTTGCATCCCAAGCCCCATCTGAAAGGGTACAGCATCAAAAAGAGAACGGTTTATGGTACGTGTCTGAATCGTCTTTGCCATCTGTAACATTACAGC
Organism: uncultured Flavobacteriaceae bacterium; assembly: GCA_964595535.1. GTDB lineage: Bacteria > Bacteroidota > Bacteroidia > Flavobacteriales > Flavobacteriaceae > Lutimonas. The sequence continues at coordinate 2,431 of CAZQRD010000018.1, forward strand.
AGGTAAAAGAGGGGTTTGCACAAAATACTGACATTTCAATGAAAACTGAGCTGATCAACCTTGAGACTAAACAAAAGACTATTGTTTCCAGAGAGGAAGCCAATAAGTTTCTTGAAAATGCCACAAGAGTGGTTCAGGGGGCCAACCTTACCGAAAATGAATACGGAAAAACCTTGTTTGCCGATTTCTTCTTCTTTATCACTGGTTTTCACGGATTTCACGTTTTTTCCGGAATCTTAATTAATATCATTATCTTTTTTAATGTCATCATTGGAACTTATGAACGAAGAGGCCATTATGAAATGGTTGAAAAAGTAGGTCTTTATTGGCACTTTGTTGACTTGGTTTGGGTATTTGTATTCACTTTCTTCTATCTGATATAATAAACATATATATAAAATGTCGCACGCTCAATCACATACAGCATTAATTTGGAAGGTATTTGCATTCCTTTCTCTGATAACTATCGTTGAGGTATTTCTTGGTATAGTAAAACCACCTGCTTTGAATCTAACCCACTTTTTGGGTACAAGTATTTTGAATTGGATCTTTCTGATTCTTACCCTTGTGAAGGCTTATGGTATTGCCTGGTATTTTATGCATTTGAAAGATGAAAAAACCTGGCTGAGAAGAGCTATAGTTTGGCCAGTGGTTTTCCTTATCGGATATTTGGCCTTCTTTTTGCTTTATGAAGGAGCTGCTATCGGAACCATTGTTCAGGAATGGACTAGATGGTCATATAACTAAACTTGATTAATACGAATCTTACAAGTGTTTTGAATTTTCAAAACACTTTTTTTATACCTTTACTTTATGGCAAGACCTGGTAAAAATACGCTTGTTTTATCCATTCTTTTCTTTGGACCCTTATTGTTTTATATCTTTCTTTTGACGGGTACCAACAACTTTGCGAAATTACCAAGGCTTACACCGAATGTGAATGAGGTTGATCAATTTGCAAATTCCGATTCCATTGCACTAAAAGATAATATAAGTATTTTGTGTTTTCTGGGTGCTGATCTGTTACAGCATAAAACCAATGCGTTGAACTTGAATGAAAAGATCTATAAGCATTTTTATGGTTTTAAAGGATTTCAATTTATTGTGGTATTACCCAAAGGAGCCGAAGCTGATGCCGCCCAGTTAAAAAAGGAGCTGGGAGCAACGTACAATGTGGATAAGTGGTATTTTTTATTTGGTGAGGAAGAGGAAGTGAAGAAAATGTTTAAAAGCCTTAAGACTTCCTATGAATTAGACGATCAATTGTATAGCCCCTATGCCTTTATTATTGACAAAGAATTGAATCTGAGGGGAAGGAATGATGAAGAAGCAGCTGAGGAAGGTCTGTTGTATGGCTATAATGCAGAATCTGTGGCCACTGTGCATCAGGAAATGGTAGACGATGTAAAAGTGGTAATGGCCGAAACCAGACTGGCTTTAAAAAAGAATAAGAGAGAAATTTAAGTCTGATAACCTGACACGTAACATCATGAAAAAAAATTCTTATATCGCAATTACCTTTGTTATTTTGATCTTTGGCATTTGGGTCGTTCCTAAAATTGTTGGGAGGCTTATGGGAAAGGAGCTGATGAAGTTTGAAAAAGTACCTGACTTTGAATTTACAGATCAGCATAATGAACTCGTTAGTAATGAGAATTTTAAGAATAAAGTATATGTAATCGAATTTTTCTTTACCTCATGTCCTACGATCTGTCCCAGGATGAATGAAAATATGGTCAAGATTCAAAATGAGTTCTACGGCAATCCGTCATTTGGAATTGCTTCAGTTTCTATTGATCCTGAACGCGATTCTCCGGAAGTATTAGCGGCCTACGCCAAAGAAAAAGGCGCTACACTTAAAAATTGGTATTTTTTAACCGGTGATAAGAGCGACGTTTATTCATTGTCAAATGAAGGCTTTCGATTGTATGCCGGTGAGAACAAAGATGTTGAAGGTGGTTTTGAACATTCGGGTTTGTTCGCACTCATAGACAAGGAGGGTTATATCAGGTCAAGAACCGTTATGAACGGTGAGAATGAGAACCCGATCAAATTTTATAATGGATTGGATGAAAAGGAAATTCAATGGTTAAAAGAAGATATTGGTCTTCTCTTAAAGGAATAAGTAACCTATGGAGGAAACAAAAAAGTACAACCGAATCATAGTTATATTATCAGTTGCCATACCCCTGGTTGTGGCTGCTTTGTTTGGGATAAAAGTAGACATCGAATTACCCGTATTTTTACCTCCCATTTATGCCGGAATAAATGCCCTTACCTCAATTATACTGATCAGCGCTTTTTGGGCCATAAAAATGAAGAAGATTGAATTGCACAAACGACTTATGCTAACGGCAATTGTATTTTCTGGTCTTTTTTTAGTCATGTATGTGCTTTATCACATGACATCAGATTCTACTCCCTTTAGAGGGGAGGGTTTGATAACATATTTTTATTACATTATTTTGATTTCACATATTCTGCTATCTGTGGTCGTAATTCCTTTTGTACTGATCACATTTGTAAGAGCGATTACAAATGATATTGAAAGACATAAAAAAATTGCCAGAATCACTTTCCCCTTATGGCTTTATGTTACCATTAGCGGGGTTATGGTTTATTTTATGATCCTTCCTTATTACAGTATATAAAACTGCCAGGCTCCTTGAAGCCTGACAGCAGGAAAATGTATTGTTTATTTTTTATGTTTTTTGATCAAGGTAGCGAGATAAGCATATTTCATATCTCTGCTTTCAATACCTTCGCTAATTTGTTTTTGCTGTTGGGCTGTTGGTTCAGGAGCATCAGCAACAGTTGGAGGATTAAACCATTGATTATAATCTTTATACATGTCAACTGTAATATGTGAAGCGTAAGTATCACTTCCATAAGGTACTATAAATCTCAATAATCCCCAATTAGCCATAACCCCGTTATCAACATTTCTTTGATGCATAGGTTTGAAAACTTCTGATTCCATTTTTTCGTACTTGTCATAATTATTCATGTCAACCTTCATCATATTAATGGAAGCCACTGTGCCTAAAGGCATTGTAAAATCGTCTTTTGTTCCATCGATCATTTCAAGATAAATTCGAACGGCAAGATCTCTTGTTTTAGGTGTCATTGCCATATGTTTATCCAAATCATCGTCAGACATATCAGGATAAGCCGCTTTAACCGCGGCATTAAAATCACCTGCATTACTCATCATTTTTACGGGGTCATTAAATAGCGTAACGACCAGGTATTGAAAGTGTTGATCCTCACCTCCGGGTTGTAAGCTCCATAGGTCCCATCCGATGATATCTCCATTTTTTATACGTTGTTCGTGAATTTTTGCCCAGAATTCCTCAGTCTCCATATAGGCGCTTTGCTGTTCGTTATCTACTTTCATAAATTCGAACACCAGATAAAGTTTTTCCTGTGCGGTCAATTGAATACTAAAGAACAGCAGTACTGCGAATAACATAAATTTTTTCATAATGGTTTGGTTTTAATTAGATGTGTTTCGCTTAAGGTACACTTTTTATTTGAAAAGTGAAAGAATGTTTAGTATATTAAGCTGATATTCAGCGTAAAAGAGCATAAGAATATAGGCAAGACCTTGAATACTATCGTCAAAACGGATGGTCGTTACTAGGTTTGCACCAGAGTCTTATGGGACAGGGAAAATTGGAGGAGCAGCTAAAACAAAGAAAGAATTCAATATTGCCTGGGAAAATGCTGATATTGAGATAGCAGTTCTGTTCTATAGTCACAATGTGCAATTCAAATTATATTGAGGATTCTCCGATTCTATTTGGCTGGTTTTATCTATTGCTGTAATTTTGCGAAGCTTTTAGTGTGACAGGGTTTAATATTAGCCTTGAGTCAATAAATCAAGCTTTATGTTTAGAAAATCTGTTATTCTTTTAATTGTTTTGGTCTCTGTCGATTCCTTTGCACAATGTGCCATGTGTCGCGCAGTAGTTGAACAGGGCGGAGAAGAGGTGGCAGAAGGCATTAATTCAGGTATTGTATACTTGATGGCCTTTCCATATTTACTGGTCTCTGTAGCTTTGTTTTTATTTTATAGAAGTTGGAAGAAATCTTGAATAAGATAATTTTCAATAAATAGTGTAACAAATTTTTTCAGACCTCGTCTTATATTCAAAATTCAATTATTGAAATTTCAAACTTATGAAAGTACAACTTACCTTGATCTTGCTGTTCAGTTATTTTTTGTCTGTTCACGCCCAAGAATCAAACCCGAATATTAAAAAATGGACACTGAGAGAATGTGTAGATTATGCTATTGAAAACAATATCAGAGTTAAACAATCAGAAAACAACATTTCCCTGGCGGAGGTTGATAAAAGAGGCGCCATAGGTAATTTTATTCCTAACGTTAATTTTAATACTTCTGCGGCCTGGAACTCTGGCCTTACTACTGATGCAACCACAGGTGTATTGATCAATCAAACTACCCAAACCACTAATGGTGGTATCTCAGCGGGAGTTCCTATCTGGAGAGGTTTACGGAATCAGAATGAATTGCGAAGAGCGGAGTTAAGTATTTTGGCTTCTCAATATCAACTTGATCAGATGAAAGACGACATATCGCTGTTTGTCATCAATGCATATTTGGAAGTTCTTTTTAGTAAAGAAGCTATGAATGTTGCGATTCCTCAGGTGGAAATCACCAAAGAACAATTGGCCAGAACGAGCCAACTCGTTGAAGCTGGAACAATACCTCGTGGAGATTTACTGGATGTTGAGGCTACCTTGGCCAGTGACGAACAAAATTTGATCACGACCCAAAACCTTGTAAGACTTGCCAAGATCTCTTTGGCTCAGCTATTGCAATTAGAAGATTATGAAAATTTTGACATAGCCAATGAAGAGATTGAAACCTTACCACTGATCAATTTGGCCGATTTTTCTGTTGCCAAAATATTGGAAAAGGCGATGCAAACCAGAAATGAAATCAAAGTGGCTCAGGCGAATATAGAAATTGCAGAGAGTGATGTGAAGTTGGCAAAAGGAGCCTTGCAGCCTACTCTATCCGGTTTTTATAACTGGAATTCAAGATATTCTAACAGAGAGCAAATCATTGGATCGGAAATTGACCCAAACGATCCAACCCGGGTCATTGGGCAGGTGGAAACAAGCGGAGCTAATGTGATTTCACCAAATTTTGGTCCTGTAACGGGTCCGGCCGACAGTTTTTTTGATCAGATTGATAATAATAAAGGTAGTGCCTATGGTTTGTCATTGCAGATTCCTATACTAAACGGGTTCAATGCCTCCAACAATGTAAGAAGGGCAAAGATCAATTATGAACAGCAAAAATACCAATTGGAACAAGAAGAGTTGGATCTGGAAAAAATTATCCATCAGGTATATGCTGACGCACTCGGCTCTTTAAAATTATACGAAGCTTCAAAAAGATCTTTGGAAGCGCGAGAAGTTTCCTTTACCTATGCACAGGAACGTTTTGATGTTGGTGTCTTAAATTCTTTTGATTTCAGCCAGATAAAGACCCAACTCGTAACGGCTAATTCTGACTTTTTAAGAGCCAAATACGATTTTATTTTCAGGGTTAAATTACTTGAGTATTACTACGGGATACCGGTTGAAAATTTATAATAGTTAGTAACGATAAAATTGCATTGGGAATCATACTGAACATAGAAACGGCAACGAAAAACTGCTCAGTCAGCATTTCCAAAAACAATGAAGTTATTTCCTTAAAAGAATTGAACGAAGGTAAATTTTCACACGCTGAAAAATTGCATTCGTTTATACTTGAAGTGATTAAGGATGCAGGATTGTCTATGCAAGATCTCGATGCTATAGCCGTTAGTAAAGGGCCAGGTTCATATACAGGACTTAGAATTGGAGTATCTGCTGCAAAAGGCCTCTGTTATGCGCTGGACAAACCATTAATTTCAGTTCCTACCCTTGAGAACATAGCACGGCAGATTTCACTCAAAGAGAATGAATTTGCTGTTCCTTTATTAGATGCGAGGAGGATGGAGGTATATAGCGCCATTTTTGATCAGGATTATCGTCAAATTAGAGCGACAGAAGCTGAGATTATCAACGAGACCTCTTTTCAAAGTTATTTGAAAAAGAATATTCTTTATTTTATGGGAGATGGAGCGGAAAAATGCAAAGAGTTTATCAAGCATGAGAATGCAAGATTTTTGACCTCGGTTTACCCTTCAGCCAGAGAAATGGCCATGATTGCAGCACCTAAGTTTGAAACAGCAGACTTTGAGGATGTTGCCTATTTTGAACCTTTCTACCTCAAGGATTTTGTAGCTGGGAAACCTAAAAATTATTTTAAAACAGAATCGAGATAAGAGAATAGGTTTATCAAATATAGCCTATTCTTATAAATCTTTTCGGAAATAGCTGCCTCGTAAAATTAAAAAAAGAGAAGAAGTAATGCTAAAATTGCCGGAACTGCTTGAATATAAAAGAGCTTTATATTTTTTGTTGAATAAGCGCCGTAAATTCCTGCTATACTAATGCAGATCAGAAAAAAAACAATGACATCTGTTTTATTGGAGAGCAATCCCCAGATCAATCCTGCGGCCAAAAAACCATTATATAAACCTTGATTAGCTGCCAATACCTTTGAACTTTCAGCCTGTTCTTTTGAAAGTCCAAACGCTTTCATTCCTTTAGGCTTGGTCCAATAGAACATTTCAAGGATTAAAAAATAGATGTGTTCCAAGGCGACAATTGCTACCAGGATTGTAAAAAGGGTTTTCATAAAATGTATTTTTAGAATGAACTGTGCATTTGCCCAAGTGCTTTCTCCGTTTCCTTAACGGGTAATTTACAGGCTCCGTCAACACAAACGTAGATCGTTGTTTCCTTTTGGTTATATTTATACTGGAGCAGCGGTAATGAACTTTCCTTTATGCTGCCTACAATCAATTTATTCGGGATATATTGTTCATTCAATTCCTTAAGTCTTTCCTGAGCCTCGGAACCCACAATGGCCACTTCATAAAAGTCTCCTAAATAATTGCTATACAAGTTCAACCAATTTGAGGCTCCCGATCCATAGCCTATAGCTGTTTCCTTAACATTATTCAGCATTGTTTTGGCATTATCAGTATAATGCTTATTCGCATAATAATGCCCCAGCTTAAAAAGATTGTTGGCCATAATTGAATTGGATGATGGGATCACATTGTCGTCTGATTCTACCTTTCTGGCGATCAGTCCTTGTTCTTTATTGGAAGTAAAGAAGAACATTTTACTATTATCATCATAAAAATGATCAAAGCAGTAATCGGTCAACTGTTTGGAAGTCTGTAACCAATTTTCGTCTAAAGTAACCTCGTATAAACTGATAAAGGCATCTGCCACGGTTGCATAGTCTTCGAGATAGGCCTCAATATTACTTTGATCATTTTTAAAATTTCTGTAAAGCCCTCCATCTTCTTTCATCATATTATTTATGATAAAATGCGCATTTTTTAGCGCGATGTCAAGAAATCTTTTCTCCTTAAAGACGCTATAAGCATCAACATAACCTTTTAGCATGAGTGCATTCCATGAAGTAAGGGTTTTGTCATCAAGTCTTGGCCTGTCTCTTTTATTTCTTTCATCAGATAGCATCTTATGCCACTGGTTCAGTTTTTCTTCAAGTTGGTCATGGCTAATGCTATTTTCATTTTGAAATTCTTCCTTGGAAATTGAACGGATCAAATGGTATTTACCTTCTTCCCATTTTCCATAGCCATTGACATTGTAATAGCTTGCAAAAAGTTTAAAATCATCACCTAAAATTAACTCTAACTCATTTTTTTTCCAAACATAATATGCACCCTCTTCCAATTCTCCATCCTCGTTATCACTATCAGCATCCAGAGAAGAATAAAAGGCTCCAATATCTTTGTAAAGTTCTGCTTCAACAAATTCTGTGGTTCTGTAAACGATTTCCTTATACAATGGATTCTTAGTAACAAGGTATGCTTTAGCGTATAAAGAAACCATCTGGGCATTATCATAAAGCATCTTTTCAAAATGCGGAACATGCCAGTGATCGTCAACAGAGTAACGGGAAAATCCCCCTCCTACATGATCAAAAATACCTCCATAGGCTATTTTGGTTAGGGAAGTATTTACATAGTCCATGATCTGTTGATTGTCGCTTTGAACTGCATAGCGCAACAAAAACTGTAAATTACCCGGCATAGGAAATTTAGGAGCTCCCGTTCTGCCACCATTTTTTAAATCCATGGTGGGTAACCAACTCTCAATGGAGCCCTGAAGCTCTTCTTTGCTGAAGTTAGCAACCTCTTCATTTAACTGGATCAATCCAGATTGTTGAATACCTTCAGTAAGTTTAACCGCATATTCCTCAGCCTTTTCAGGCTCGTTTTTGTAAAGATCGGCCAATTGGGTCAAAGCATTCATCCAGTTCTCTTTCGGGAAATATGTGCCACCCCAAATTGGCCTTCCGTCGGGAAGAGCAACACAGTTCAGGGGCCATCCACCTCTTCCTGTAAGTAATTGTACTGCATTCATATATACCTGGTCAACGTCTGGTCTTTCCTCCCGATCCACTTTGACGTTGATGAAATTCTCATTCATGATGCTCGCTACAGTCGAATCTTCAAAGCTCTCGTGCTCCATAACGTGGCACCAATGACACGCTGCATATCCAACAGAGATCAAAAGTAGTTTGTTTTCTTTTTTCGCAAGCTCAAGGGTCTCGTCATTCCAGGCATACCAGTTCACTGGATTATGGGCATGCTGTAAAAGGTAGGGGCTGGTTTCGTTTATAAGGTTATTCGTGAATTTATTGTCCTGTTCCATGGTTTGATCTTTGGATTCTTTGCAGCTGTAAACCAGAAGCATCACTGATAGCAGCAGAAACATTGTCTTGTACATAAAGCAAATTTTGACAAATATAAGACCATTTAGGTGATATTAATTGTTAAAATTGATAAGGCGTCCAACAAGACGGAAACAGAAATAGTTAGCATATTGATTAAAGGTCAAGCTTAAAACCATTGTCATATTTGAATGTGACTTCGTTTGTTTCTGTTTTTACTTGCTACAGAATCTGCAATGAAGTTTACTAAAAAAATGATGCCTTTTGATTTGATCATTATTGAAATGAGATATAATTGTTAAAGAAACTTTCAAATGTGATTAACTAGGTAAATATAAGTCATTGATAATTTTCAAATGGTAACATTTAGTTAACATGATAACCTATTTTGTAGTATAGATTTGCAAAATAATTATAAGCTTAAAATAATGGAGAATATCTATATTTTAATGTTAGTTGCTTTGATCGCTCTTGCAGCTATTGATCTGGTGGTAGGGGTGAGTAATGATGCCGTGAATTTTTTGAATTCAGCCATTGGGTCCAAAGTAGTATCAATGCGAACCATAATGATTGTGGCAAGTTTGGGAATTGCAGTTGGTGCAATTTTTTCCAGTGGGATGATGGAAGTTGCCCGTAAGGGAATTTTTAATCCCGGGGAATTTTACTTTAATGAGATCATGATCATTTTTATGGCCGTTATGATTACGGATGTTTTGCTTCTCGACTTTTTTAACACCCTGGGAATGCCAACATCAACAACGGTTTCCATTGTATTTGAATTGTTGGGAGCAGCCGTGGCCATGGCCTTGATCAAAATAGCGGTTTCGGATACCGAATCTGTGGCTAATTTGAGTAAATATATCAATACGGAAAAAGCCGTATTAATTATCACTGGAATATTTCTGTCGGTTATAGTGGCATTTTCTATTGGTGCATTGGTGCAATTTCTTTCCCGCTTGTTTCTTACTTTTAATTTTGAACAGAAACCTAAAATTTACGGAGCTCTTTTTACAGGGATTGCCTTAACTTCCATCACATACTTTATTTTTATGAAGGGTCTTAAGGGAACCGCATATTACAAGGATATCAAGGATGTTTTAGAAGGCAATGAAGTGTATATTATTATGATAGCATTCGCTCTTTGGACCTCCATGGCATATATACTTACCAAATTTTTTAATTTTAACCTGTACAAGATCATTATTACCGTTGGAACCTTTGCTTTGGCCCTGGCTTTTGCTGGAAATGATTTAGTAAACTTTATCGGTGTTCCTATGGCAGCTTGGAATTCTTATGAGGCCTGGAGTGGCTCAGGAGTTGTGGCAAGTGAATTTAATATGAGCGTATTGGCAGGTAAAGTTCCTACACCCACCATATTTCTCCTGGTTGCGGCAGTAATCATGATCGTAACGCTTTGGTTTTCATCCAAGGCTAAGAAAGTTGCAGCAACGGAAGTTAATCTGGCCAGACAAAGTGAAGGTCATGAAAGATTCCAACCGAACTCCCTTTCAAGAGTGGTTGTACGTTCAAGTTTAGGGCTTATTAATGGGATTGGATTTTTGCTTCCTAAAACCATGCGGGTAAGAATAGGCAGAAGATTTGAAAAACCGGTTGTAAACCTTCCCAAAAACAAGGTGTATGAATTACCAGCTTTTGATGCAATCAGAGCTTCTACCAATCTTATGGTGGCAGGAATTTTGATCTCCATTGCAACATCATATAAATTACCACTATCAACTACTTATGTCACTTTTATGGTTGCCATGGGAACATCTTTGGCAGATAGGGCATGGGACAGGGAAAGTGCTGTTTACCGTGTTGCCGGAGTATTGAATGTGATAGGTGGTTGGTTCTTTACAGCATTTATCGCTTTTGTCACCGCGGCTATTTTCACTTACTTGATTCATTTAGGAGGAATCACAGCCGTTAGTTTACTTTTATTATTGGTTCTCTTACTTCTTGTACGGAATTTCTTAAAACATAAACAAGAAGAAAAGGAGGCAACTCAAAAGAGAGTTATCAAAAGAGCTGAATTGATTACTGCGAAGGAAGTAATTGAAGAAACTTCTGATCATATCTCAGAGGTGGTTTCAAGATCGAATAAATTATACACTAATGTAGTCAACAACCTGTCACTTCAGGATCTTAGTAAACTAAAAAAAACCGATAAACATGTGCTTAAGTTAAATGCAGAGGTTGACGCTTTGAAAGATGAGGCTTTTTATTTTATAAAATCCTTAGACGATTCGTCGGTTGAAGCCAGTAGATTCTATCTAATGGTGTTAGGATATCTTCAGGATATATCCCAATCGATCAGTTATATTTCCAAAGCAAGTTATAAGCATGTTAATAATAACCACAAACAACTCAAGAGAGGTCAGATCAAAGATCTTAAGATTATCGATGAGCAACTTTCTACCATGTTGAAAGAAATTTCTCTCATCTTTCACGAGAGGAGATTTGGTGATATTTCGAAGATTGTGGATGAAAAGCAAGAGCTCTTTGATCATGTATCAAAATCTATCGAAAAGCAGATCAGCAGGATCAGGTCGGAAGAATCAAGTGCCAAGAATACGACGTTGTATTTTGGAAATTTATTAGAGACAAAAGATCTTATAGCTGCGATCATGAATTTGCTTGAGTTATATCAGGAATTTCATTTCAGTATGAAAAAGGCCAATATCAAAATGTAGTCTTTGTCACATCATCATCCCGCCTTATGGCGGGATTTTTTAATCTTTGGTTGACAATTCAATACGTCTATTCACTATATGTATCTTATAGATAGTCATGTCAGAGCATCTTAGCAGACTGTAACAATAGTAACCGACATAATGTCAAAATTTACGTCACTTTGTACCTGAATTTAAAGTGGTACGTGTATTGCTATTACTTTGATAAATAATATTTAATATATTTATATATGACTGAATTGTTAACCAAAGAGATATTTTTAAAGAAAGTATTTAATTTCGAAGATAATAAAGAGTGGAAATTTGAAGGTGATAAACCTTGTATTATCGATTTTTATGCCGATTGGTGCGGACCATGTAAAATGGTGGCTCCAATTTTGGAAGAATTATCAGAAGAGTATAAAGGCAAAGTTGATATTTATAAAATAGATACAGAGGCGGAAACAGAATTGTCGGCTGCTTTTGGCATCAAAAGCATCCCTTCCATGTTGTTCTGCCCTGCTAATGGACAGCCTCAAATGGCTCAAGGAGCCTTGCCTAAACATAACCTTGAGGAGATTATTAAGGATGTTTTAAAAGTAGAAAAGTAAAAGCGATATAAAAAAAAGGCTGTTTTCATCGAAAACAGCCTTTTTTTGGATGCGTATTCCAGATTAAACCAAACCTTGTTTCATAAGGTATTCAGCGATCTGTATGGTATTTGTAGCGGCACCTTTTCTCAGGTTGTCACTAACTACCCACATATTTAATGAATTGGGCTGAGATTCATCTCTTCTGATACGTCCCACGAATACATCATCTTTACCTTCTGCATAGATAGGCATAGGATAGGTGTTGGTTTCCAGATTGTCTTTTACAACCACACCATCTGTTTCATGAAGTAACTGTCTGACTTCATTTACGTCGAAATCCCTCTCAAATTCAACATTGATGCTTTCAGAGTGACCTCCTGCTACAGGGATTCTTACAGCGGTAGCTGTAACCGCAATACTATTGTCATTCAGAATTTTTCGGGTTTCATTAACGAGTTTCATTTCTTCTTTGGTATATCCATTCTCTTCAAAAACATCACAATGTGGTAAAGCGTTTCTGTGAATAGGATAAGGATAGGCCATTTCGCCTTTAATCCCCTTATATTCATTTTCAAGTTGTTGTACAGCTTTTACACCAGTTCCCGAAATGGATTGGTACGTAGAGATCACCAGTCGCTTGATGCCGTATTTTTTATGCAAGGGTGCGAGAGCTACTACCATCTGAATGGTGGAGCAGTTCGGGTTGGCAATAATTTTATCTTCCTTAGTCAATTCGTCGGCATTGATCTCAGGAACCACTAGTTTTTTACTAGGATCCATCCTCCATGCAGATGAATTATCAACTACGGTTATACCGGCAGCTGCAAATATAGGTGCCCATTTAACTGAAGCAGCACCTCCAGCTGAGAACAAAGCAATGTCTGGCTTTTGATCAACAGCATCTTGAAGTCCGATTACGGTATGCTCCTCACCTTTATAGACAAGGGTTTTGCCAACCGATCTCTCTGAGGCTACCACTAATAATTCTGATACAGGAAAATTTCTTTCTTCCAGAACTTTTAACATGACGTTTCCTACCATTCCGGTAGCTCCTACTACTGCAATTTTCATTTTTTTTAATTTATTATTTTCATTTTTGAAGCTGCAAATATGCTAAATAATTACCTACGAAAATAGTTGTCTGTTTAGTTAAATGACATTTTGTTTAAATTATATCAAATTTAAGGACAAGTACTTAATATTTAACAGATAATTATTGATTAAATAATAAATCGTAATTTTGCGGCTCTTAAAAAAACTAAGTGGAAGGTTATGGTATTGAACGGAAATAATAAAATTGAGTTAATGGCACCTGCAGGGAATTTTGAATCCATGCAAGCCGCCCTTGATAATGGAGCTGATTCTGTTTACTTTGGTGTGGAGCAATTGAATATGAGGGCAAGAGCCTCGATTAATTTTACCCTGGATGACCTGCCTGAGATTTCTCTGAGGTGCAAGGCCAAGAATGTGAGAACTTATCTTACATTAAACACCATCATCTATGACCATGATCTTAGTATAGTAAAAACCTTGTTGAAAAGAGCTAAGGAAGCTGATATTTCAGCAGTAATAGCAATGGACCAGGCAGTAATTGCCATGGCCAGACAAGTGGGGATAGAAGTGCATATTTCAACCCAGATCAATATTACGAATATTGAAACTGCTAAGTTCTATGCCATGTTTGCAGATACGGTTGTACTAAGTCGTGAATTAAGCCTGCGCCAGGTAAAGAAGATTACAGAACAAATAGAAAAAGAGGAAATCAAAGGGCCATCGGGAAGGTTATTGGAAATAGAGATTTTCGGACATGGTGCACTTTGTATGGCAGTATCAGGAAAATGTTATATGAGTTTACACTCTGCTAATTCTTCGGCTAACCGCGGTGCATGCAAGCAAAATTGCAGGAAGAAATATACGGTTATTGATCAGGAAACCGGTTTTGAAATGGAACTTGACAATGAATACATCATGTCTCCTAAGGACCTTTGTACAATTGACTTTCTTGATCAGGTTGCAGATGCCGGAATTAAGGTGCTTAAAATAGAAGGAAGAGGCAGGGCCCCTGAGTATGTGGCCAATGTGATTAAATCTTACCGACAAGCCATTGATGCTTTGGCTGAAGGAACCTATGATAAGGAAAAAGTAATTGGCTGGATGCTTGAACTTGAGAAGGTATACAACAGAGGGTTCTGGAATGGATATTATTTAGGACAAAAACTCGGAGAGTGGAGCAAGGGATCAGGTTCTCACGCCACTCAGAAAAAGGTGTATATCGGAAAAGGAATTCACTTTTTCCCAAAGGCAAATATTGGAGAGTTTAAATTAGAAGCTTTTGATCTTAAGATAGGGGATCAGATCCTGATTACAGGCCCAACAACGGGCGCGAAGGAACTTACCATTAAGGAAATGTTTGTCAATGATAAAAAAGGTGAATTTGCCAAGAAAGGTGATAACATTACTTTACCTCTTGAATTCAGGATCAGGCCCAGTGATAAATTATACAAAATAGTTGCTGTAGAAAAGCCGGTTGAGACCCTGTAGGTTTTACACCAAAATTCAACACGATGGTGAGCCGGTTAATGTAACCAGAAAGTAATGGTCGCAAAAAGTGCAATGGCTAAAAAAATGCCAAGGGCCACAACCCATACTTTATTATAATATAACTTGTGTAGTTTTACATCTTTTCGGTAGCTAATTACCATAAGAATAATAAAAGCAACAGCAAAAATAGCCGCGAATATAAGTTGTCCTCTACTAAACATTTTAGTTATATTTAAGGCTGTAAAGGTAAGACAATATGAGTAGAAAAGCGATCGTTTTTGGTGCCACCTCCGGAATAGGAAAAGAACTGGCTAAACTTCTCATAAACGATGGTTACAAAGTATTGGCAACCGGAAGGCGCAAAGAACTACTTGATTCTCTTAAGAATGAGAATCCTGATAAATACAGAATAAGGCAGCACGATATTACAGATCTTCAGGACACAGACAAACTTTTTAAAGAAATTCCTGCTATTTTTGAAAATATTGATCTTATTGTGCACAACGCAGGAATAGGGGAGAACAATTTTAATCTGGAATGGCAAAAGGATCTTCCTACCTTGGAAACCAATGTAATGGGTGCCACAAAAGTATACCAACTTTCGTATAAATATTTTGAGAAGCAAGGTTTTGGCCATCTGGTAAGTATCACCTCCATTGCCTCTCTGGTTGGGAACCGACATGTTCCTGCCTACCATGCTTCAAAGGCATTTCAGGCAAGTTATATGGAGTCTTTATGGATGAAGGCTCGAAAAACAAAGAAGGCCAAAATTACGGTAACTAATATTCTTCCGGGTTATGTGGATACCGACATTATTACCGGACCAACTTTCTGGATGGCGCCACTTGATAAAGCGGTTAAACAGATTTATACGGCTATTAAAAAGAAGAAGAGAAAGGCTTACATAACCAAAAGGTGGAGGTTAGTGGCTTTGATGATGAAAATTGTTCCACCACAGATTTTAATGAAATTTTTATAGTATCAAATGAAGAATAAAATAAAGGCAGTTCAGGATTTTCACGAAGCATTCGGATTGGGAGTACAGCATCAACCTGTTGCGAAGTTAACAGAGCAAAAGTTAAAGCTGAGATTTGACTTGATGGATGAAGAAAACAGGGAATACCTTGAAGCCGCAGAAAATAATGATTTGGTGGAAGTGGCCGATGCTCTTGGAGATATGCTTTATATATTATGCGGAACCATTCTTGAACACGGCATGCAATATAAGATTGAAGAAGTATTTAATGAAATTCAAAGAAGTAATATGAGTAAGTTGGGTGGCGATGGTAACCCTATTTATCGCGAGGACGGCAAAGTCATGAAAGGTCCCAATTATTTTAAACCCAATATAGAATCAATCCTGAAGGAAGGTAGTTCATAGAAAAAAGTCGAGACCTCACCTAAAGTGAGGTCTTGATTCTATTTAACACCGTATCTCCAGCCAAATTTGTCTGCAGATCGATTGTACTGGATGTCAGTAATTTGTTTTTTCAAGGTAGCAGCATAGCTAGTATTCAACTCAGGTAGTGTGTAGTCCCTTTCTTGATAGCCAAAACCTGCAATGGGCGATATGACTGCTGCAGTGCCCGCACCGAACATTTCCTTGAGGCTGCCGTTTTCAGAGGCTTTAATGAGTTCATGAACAGAAATATTCCTGACCTCAACTGAAATGCCCTGGTCTTTAGCGAGTTCGATAATGCTTTTTCTAGTGATTCCGTCAAGAATTCTGTCACTGGTAGGAGCCGTAATAAGCACATCGTTGATACGTATAAAGATGTTCATTGCTCCGGCCTCCTCAATGTATTCATGAGTTGTGTCATCGGTCCAGATTACTTGCTGGTACCCCTTTTGAATCGCAAGATTCGTAGGATAGAATTGAGCGGCATAGTTTCCACCTGCTTTGGCAAACCCAACACCTCCATTGGCAGATCTCGAATACTTTTGTTCAATTAAGACCTTTAGTTCTCCTCCAAAATAAGGACCTGAGGGAGAGAAGGCAATGATAAATTTATACTTGTCTGAAGGAGAGGCATGGAAGCCATTTCCAGAAGCAAAAATAAAGGGTCTGACATAAAGGGAGCTGTCTTTTGTGGTTGGAATCCAGTCTTTTTCAAGCAATAAAAGTGCCTCAAGACCTTCCATAAAATAGGCTTCCGGAAGTTCAGGCATAGCAAGTCTTTTAGACGAAATATTCAATCTTTTCTGATTGTCAAGAGGCCTGAATAACCAAATAGCATCATGTTCATCCTTATAGGCTTTCATTCCTTCAAAGACCGATTGTCCATAATGAAATATTTTTGCCGAAGGATCCAGACTAATGGCCTCATATGGTACAATTTTTGGTGCGTTCCATTTACCATTTTCATAATCGCAAACAAGCATGTGATCGGTATACTGCTGTCCAAATGGAAGATTGTTAAAATCCACCTGGTTTATCTTTGAATTCTTTACCTTTTGTACGGTGATCTTTTGACTAACTTCTAAACTCATAGTTATGATATTTTAAGCAAAAGTAATTATTATCACTCAAAAAATCGATAATTGACTGCTTTTTATGCGTAGTAAATGGGTTCGGAGAAAGAGTCATTTTGAGGGTATTCTGTTTGTCTAAGATCTCACTTTAATGCGTATCTATAACACTAATTCTAAGTATAAGATAGATTCAAAGTATTTTTATTCTTTACCTTTGCAGCGATTTCAAAAGGATGGAAAGAAAAATTGTTAAAACCTCAGATGGTTCATTAAGCGTTTATTTGCCGGAATGGGATGAAAATTATCATTCCAAACATGGAGCAATTCAGGAAGCTTATCATGTATTTATTAAAAACGGATTGGATCTTTATAAAAATGGAAGCAGCCTTAGTATTCTTGAAATGGGTTTTGGAACGGGCCTTAATTGCTTTATAAGTTTTCTCGAAGCTCAAAAAAGAGATTTATCAATTGATTATGTGGGGCTTGAAGGCTATCCTTTGGAAGTCGAATTGGTCTTTGAATTAAATTATCCCAAACAATTGGGTGCTGAAAATAAGGCGATGGCCTATGATCTTATGCAAAGATCCGAATGGAATGTTTTGACAAAGATCGAATCAAATTTCACAGTAACCAAAAAAGAAATGTTATTTGAGGAATATGAAGCTAAAGATACATTTGATCTCATTTATTTTGACGCCTTCGGAGCCAAAGTACAGCCAGAACTGTGGACTGAGGTGATTTTTAAGAAGATGTATGATGCTTTAAAGAAAAATGGCGTGATTGTTACGTACGCAGCCAAAGGAAGTGTTAGAAGAGCGATGCAGGTCGTTGGGTTTAAGGTTGAAAGATTGCCTGGACCTCCAGGTAAAAGGGAAATGCTGAGAGGAACCAGAGTACATGATGTAATGTAGGGTTCAAATTCCTGAAATGTGATTAAATTGTTAAACGAGTGAGGTATTTAAAACAGTTATTTAAGGAGAAAAGTGTCCTGTTTTTGTTGTTCCCATTTCTTTTGGGGATTAGTTTTTTAATGATTAGTTACGGAAAGCGTGCATCACATCTATTGGTGAACCAATGGAACTCACCTTCAGCCGATATTTTTTTTAAGTATTTTACACATCTTGGAGATGGTGCCCTATTTGCCCTGGTCATTGTTATTTTGATATTTGTTAGATTTCGCTGGGCTCTATACGAACTTTTTGCTGCTATACTGACCCTTATATTTGTTTTTATAGCCAAACAAATCATATTTAAAGGTATGCCGAGGCCTACAAAGTATTTTGAAAATTCGGAAGTACTTCATCTTGTCGAAGGGGTTAAGACCCATGCTTTGAATAGCTTTCCATCAGGTCATACCATTACAGCTTTCGCCATTTTTATGATCCTAATGTTAATTGTAAAAAACAATTATTTCAAGGTGCTTTTCGTTGTAATTGCAATTCTTGCGGGTTGGTCAAGAGTTTATTTATCTCAACATTTTCTGGGTGATGTTTTATCAGGAGCCATTATCGGAACGCTGATTGCTGTATTTAGCTGCTCCTTTGTTGATAATTTAAGTATATTTAAAACCTCCTGGATCGATAAAAATCTGTTGCAACTATTCAACAAAAAGCATGACTAATAAGCAAAAGCTGGTTTTATTAATCGTTATTTCCACCTTGATCAGGCTCCTGCTTGGTTCTTCTATACAACTTGGAAATGATGAAGTCTATTACTGGACCTATGCCAGGTATCCTGACTGGAGTCATTTTGACCATCCTCCCATGGTTGGTTTTTTCGAGCAGTTGTTTTCCCTCAATCTTTTTTTTGAGTCGGAACTGGCCTTAAGACTTGGCTTTATTATCTCCGGAACCCTCAGCACTATTTTGTTATACCTTATTGGAAAGGAGATCAAAGATGAAAGAACCGGGCTGCTTGCAGCAGTTCTTTTTAATATGAGTATTTATGGTTTTGTTATCAGCGGATTGTTTATCATGCCCGACGGACCTCTTGTGTTGTTTTGGATGACTTCTCTTTTGTTTTTTATCAAGTATCAAAAAGCAACTGAAAAGCGTAAAATTAACCTGTACCTGAGTATCTCAATGATCAGTCTTTCTCTGGCTGTTTATGCCAAATATCAGGCTGTGTATTTGCTTTTTGGCTATGGCCTTTATTGGATTATTTATAAAAGAGATCAGCTAAAAAATCCGGTACTTTATCTAAATTTATTCTTTACTGCTCTTATTGTCTTTGTTATTGTGTACTGGAATTATCTCAATAGCTTTAGTGGTGTGAGTTACCATTCAGAACGCGTTACTCTTTTCAGTCTGGATTTTAATTTGGATTCGTTTTTACGCGAAGTTGTAGGACAGATAGCCTATAACAATCCGTATAATTATATCGTTATCCTAATCGCTTTGTTTGCCTATAAAAAGAAAAGGTTTGTAGAATTGCAGTATTTTCAGTTATTCTTGTTTGTGAGTTTACCGCTTATTATTACAACGCTTTTCTTTTCACTCTACAGAGATACCCTTCCTCATTGGTCTGGGGTGTCATTTCTTTGTCTGGCAGTTTTAGCCGCAGCCCATCTTTCCGAACGGCCTAAGACTCCGATAATGGTCCTGACATTATTTATGATTTTTTCCTTGATGCTATTTGGAATGGGTGTTGTAAATCGAGGTTGGTTTGTGAACCCCGGGGCAGTTGAAATAGAAAAGACAAAATTGGGAAAAAATGACCCCACTTTGGATATGTTTGGTTGGGATCAGTTCAAAAATGAACTGCAGCAACTTGAAGTTGATCAACCTGAATTGGCGAAGCTACCTCTGATTTCAAACAAGTGGTATCCGGGATCTCATTTGTTCTATTATGTTGCCCGCCCAATGGGAAAGGAACTATTTGTTCTGGGCGACATGAAAGATATGCATAAGTACTATTGGATCAATCAAACCTGGCCTCCCTTAAAAGAGGGTCAGAATGGAATTTATATCACCTACAGCAGAAACTTCAAGGACCCTAAGAATACGATGCAAGACTATTTTAGGCAGATGGAGTTGCTGCATGAGTTTCCTGTTCTAAGGTCAGGAAAAACTGTAGAATATGGCTATATTTATTTGCTTCAGGGTTATAAAAATACTACCTTAGAGGGTCAGGTTAAAGAGTGATATTATGACTGATACTAAATTCATCAAACGGAAACATCCGAATTATGTCAGGGCTATTATTTTGGTTGTGATTTTAATACTCGTTATATTTTTGTTTTACAATATAGAAACCCTGTTTTCGGGTTTATTTGACATCCAGGAATAGTTAAAAGCCTCCTTCGGAATTATTCAATGTGCATTCTAAACCAAGGAAAGGGTAAGTGCATGTGGTTGCTCATGTAATGCCTTAAAGAACACTTTCATTCAGCATTTGCCATAGTTTGTCCTTTAACTCGCTTAGCCCTGTTTGATCAAGGGAGGAGATAAATACATGTGGCAAGTCTTTTGGAATTTCATCAGCCAATTCTGATTTCAATTCTTCATCCAGCATATCAGATTTGGAAATGGCCAGAAGCCTGTCCTTATCAAGTAATTCAGGGTTGTGTTTTTTGAGTTCGTTGAGCAGGATGTCGTATTCTTTTTGGATATTCTCACTATCCGCAGGGACTAGGAATAAAAGGCTTGAATTTCTTTCTATATGCCTTAAAAAACGATGGCCCAATCCTTTTCCTTCTGCAGCTCCTTCAATAATTCCAGGAATATCGGCCATGACAAAACTCCTAAAATCACGGTACTCTACAATTCCAAGATTAGGTTTTAAAGTTGTGAATTCATAATCGGCAATTTTTGGTTTTGCAGAAGTAATTACAGATAATAAGGTAGACTTTCCTGCATTTGGAAAACCAACCAATCCCACATCGGCAAGGAGTTTTAATTCAAGCTGATACCATCCTTCTTTTCCATCAACCCCTGGTTGGGAATACCTTGGCGTCTGGTTTGTTGAAGATCTGAAGTGCCAGTTACCTCTTCCGCCCATACCTCCTTCACACAGCACTATTTCCTGATGATTTTCTGTGATCTCAAAAAGCACTTCCTGAGTTTCCCCATCTTTTACAATTGTGCCAAGAGGAACATGAACAAAGATATCATCACCGTCTTTTCCCGTACTTCTGTTTTTGCTTCCTGCACCACCGTGTTCAGCCTTGAAGTGTTTTTTAAATTTGAGATGGAACAGGGTCCACATATTTTTGTCTCCCCTTAGGATTATATGACCTCCGCGACCTCCGTCGCCACCATCAGGGCCTCCTTTTGTGATGTATTTTTCTCTGTGCAGGTGAACAGAACCCTTGCCTCCTTTTCCGGATGCGGCAAAGACTTTAATATAATCAACAAAATTTCCTTCGGTCATAATAGGTAATATAGAGATTAATTTGTCACTAACGCAATAGGCGTTACAACGTATCGATTACCTCTTCCAACTTTGAAGTAATGTCATGTATAGAACCAACACCATCAATCCCAAAATATTTATTTTGCTTTTGATAATAGTCTTTTAATATGGCAGTTTTCGATGCGTATTCATTGAATCGGTTTCTGATCTTGCTTTCATCCTGATCGTCTGAACGCCCACTGGTTTTTCCTCTGTTCAACAATCTATCCACAAGAAGATTTTCAGGTACTTCAAGTGCCACCATCCCGCTGATACTTGTTTTTTTTTCTTTCAGGAATTTATCAAGAGAAGCTGCCTGAGATTCTGTTCTTGGAAATCCGTCGAAGATAAAACCTTTTGCTTCAGGATTATTATTCACCTCGGCTTTGAGCATATCTATGGTCACCTGATCAGGTACCAGATCACCTTTGTCCATATATGACTTTGCCAGAATGCCCAATTCAGTTTTGTTTTTGATATTAAACCTAAAAATTTCACCTGTGGAAATATGAATCAGATCGTATTTACTTTTTAACCTATCGGCCTGAGTGCCTTTACCTGCTCCCGGAGGTCCGAACAATACTATATTTTTCATGATAAATAAATTATATCTGGATGTAAGGTTTTAAAATCAATTTATAACTTCAGTTGGTAAATGTCAGACAAGTTCCTTCCAAGCCCATCATAATCCAGTCCATAACCAACAATAAATTTGTCTTCAATGGATTTGCCAATATAATCGATGGGTAATTCTTTTCTAAATACATCCGGTTTAAAAAAGAGGGTTGCAATCTTAAGTTGTTTTACATTTTTGTCGCGAAAGATCTCATAGATCTCTGCAAGAGTATTTCCTGTGTCGATAATATCTTCAAGAATGACTACTGTTTTCCCGGTAAGATCTTCATTTATTCCTACTAAATGTTTTATTTTTCCGGTCGAATTTACACCTTCATATGAAGCCAATTTAACAAAAGTTATGTGGCAATTATGAGGGTATTTTCTAACAAAATCTGCAGCAAACATAAAGGATCCATTAAGGATTCCTATAAATATAGGAACCTCATCAGGACCAATATCTTCGGCAACCTTATTTGCAAGGAATTCAACGTATCGATTTATTCTGTCACGATCGATAAAAGACACGAATTGTTTGCCATGAATTTTTATACTTTCCATTTATAACGAACTGATTATAATCAAATAATAGTAAGACGTACCTATCTCTATTTTAAAGAAAATGCAAAAATAGGTAAAAACTAAAAACCTTTCAGGAAATATCTCCTAAAAGGTTTTTTATAGTTGTATAATCCTCTGAAATAGGATTTAAAATAGTATTAACTCTTTTTCTTTTTATCCAGCTTCTCTGTCGTATCATACATGATAGGGGAAGCAATAAATAATGACGAATAAGTACCAACGATAACCCCTATGATCAATGCAAACATAAACCCTTTGATTGAATCACCTCCAAACAAAAAGATGGCCATTAATACGATTAAAGTAGTCAAAGAGGTGTTCACGGTTCTCCCTAAGGTACTGCTCAGGGCCGTATTCACTGTTTTCGAATATATCCACGTGGGATGTTTATTGCTAAATTCACGAATACGGTCAAAGATGACCACAGTATCATTCAGAGAGTAACCCACTACAGTAAGAATAGCTGCAATAAATGATTGTCCGATCTCCATGTCAAAAGGAAGAATCTTATAGAATAAAGAGAATATTGACAATACGATCAGCACATCATGGAAAACTGCGGCAACGGCTCCTAAACTATACTGCCATTTTCTGAATCTGATCAGAATATAAATAAACACCACGATTAGTGATCCAACGATAGCCCATAAAGCAGCTTGCTTAATGTCATCGGCAATAGTAGGACCAACCATATAAAATTCCATGATACCTACGTTTAACTCTTTATCCCCAGGTTTGAATTGTTCAAAGCTTAAATTTTCTGGCATAAATGATCCCAGACCATCATATAATAATTGTTGAATTTCGTCTTCTACAGCGATTCCATAATCATCAATTTTATATTTTGTAGTAATTTTCAACTGATTTGCCGACCCAAAAGTTTTCACCTCGGGAGAACTACCAAAGGCATCTTTCAAGGTATTGGCAATTTCAGGAGGACTTACGTTTTCAGCAAACCTTACGGTATAGGTTCTACCTCCTTTAAAGTCGACCCCATAATTTAAACCGTTGGTGAACAATGATCCTAAACCGATGATCAAAACAATACCGGAGATCATATATGACATCTTTCTCTTTTTAAGAAAGTCAATGTCAATATTCTTGAACCAGTTCTTAGTTATATTCGTATTAAAAGTGAGTTGTCTGTCTTTGTTCACATACCATTCGATCAACAGTCTTGTAATGAAAATTGCTGAAAATAATGAAGTAATAATACCAATCATCAAAGTAGTGGCAAAACCTTTAACCGGTCCTGTACCGAATATATAAAGAATGATACCAGTAAGTAAGGTAGTAATGTTCGCATCAAGAATTGATGAAAGCGCTCCTCCAAAACCATCGTTGATGGCCTCTTTTAAAACCTTACCCTTGTTTAGTTCTTCTTTAATTCTTTCATAGATCAGCACGTTAGCATCAACAGACATACCAATGGTTAGTACAATACCTGCAATTCCCGGGAGCGTCAATACCGCGCCGAAAGAAGTGAGTACTCCAAAGATGAAAAGTATATTTAATGCCAGTGCAATGTCTGAGAAAATTCCAGCCTTACCATAATAAAATATCATCCATAACAATACGATGATCAGGGCGATTACAAATGAAAAGGAACCGCTATCAATGGCTTCTTGTCCTAAGGACGGACCCACTACATCTGATTGAATAATTCTAGCTGCAGCCGGAAGCTTTCCTGATTTTAGTGCATTGGCCAAATCCTGTGCTTCATCAATGCTAAATTGTCCCGAAATAGAGGTTCTACCAGTAGTGATCGCATCATTTACTCTTGGCGCGGAGTATACATAGTCATCCAATACTACAGCCACGAATTTTCCAACATTGGCAGTTGTCATTTTCGCCCATTGCTTGGTTCCTTTACTATTCATGGTCATGCTCACCTCAGGATTAGCACCCATTTGATCGAAAACCTGTGAAGCATCAGAAATCACGTCACCTTGTATAGGCGCTTCATCGTTGCGGTTTGATTTCAACGCATAAAAATTGATAAAATCATTGTTCGACTTTGCATCCCATGCAAATTTGGCGTATTTCATTTCGCTTGGTAGCAAGGCTCTTACTTCTTTCAGTGCAAGATACTCGTTGATGACAGCGGTATCCTTAACACTGGCAGTTGCAATTATTGAACTGATATCATTCTGAGTTTGCGGGAAACGCACGAATAATTTACTGAACAAAGGATTGGTGCTTTCAAAATCTACCGAATCCTTTACCTCTCCTAGCAGGTCATCTATTTCATCGTCCTTTGCGAGTGTTGAATCCTTTACAGCATCAACTTCCTCAACTTTCAAAATCTCGGCAAGCTTGGTGTTGGCAGATAAAAAGAACTGTGTCAGATCCTGGTTCGTATATACTTCCCAGAACTGTAATTCGGCTGTGCTTTGTAATAATTTTCTTACACGATCAATATCTTTTGCACCTGGAAGTTCTATAAGAATTCTTCCAGATTCTCCAATTCTTTGAATGTTTGGCTGCGTAACTCCAAATCGGTCAATTCTGCTTCTCAATACTTCAAAAGCAGTATTTATCGAGCCTTTTACTTCTTCCTGCAAGATTGGTTTTACATCCTCATCGGTCATCTTAAAATTGATCTTGTCTTTCAGAGATTTATTTCCGAAAATACTTGGATCACTCAATTTCACCGAACCATTGCTGGCTGCGTCAAAAGCTTCATAGAACAATTGTAAATAGTCTTTATCGCTATCTTTTTGTGCCTTAGATGCATTGATGAGCGCCTCGTTAAAAACCGGATTTTTTGATTCGTTTGACAAACCGTATAAAATATCTCTTACAGATACTTCTAAAATCGCATTGATACCTCCTTTAAGATCAAGTCCCAGGTTGATCTCTTTTTCTTTAATTTCATTGTAAGTAAATTCGGTAAAACCTAAATTCACTACTGGTGCGTTGGCAACAGAATCCAGGTAATCATTTTGCATAATGCTCAGTGCTTCAGTGTCTGAGGCTTCAGCCTTGGATTCTGCGTAGATAATAGCATCATTCTCAACATTTTTTGCAAACCATGTGAATGATAACTGGTATAAGCATACCACACTCAAAATGACGGCAAATAATCTAATAAGTCCCTTGTTTTGCATTCCTTATCTTATTTAAAATCTTATTTTTGATATAATCGGGCAAATATACTCAAAAGATTTAGCTTTGAAAGAAATAAGGCCTAAAGTTTGGGGCAATTGAGCTATTAGTTTTAGCCGGAATTTTTACTAAATTAGTAAAGCAAATCTCATGAAAATATGGAATACTTAACAGACATTGAAATCGCTCAGAAAACTACCTTGGTTCACATAAAGGAAATTGCCTCAAAATTAAAAATTAAAGAGGATGATCTTGAGTTATACGGCAAGTTTAAAGCCAAGTTACCTCTAGATCTCATTGACGAGGAAAAGGTCTCTAAAAACAACCTTATATTGGTAACGGCAATTACGCCAACTCCGGCAGGGGAGGGCAAAACAACCGTATCTATCGGGCTCACTGAAGGATTGAACAAAATAGGAGAGCAGGCGACTGTAGTTTTGAGAGAACCTTCCCTCGGACCTGTTTTTGGTATCAAGGGCGGAGCTGCCGGAGGAGGTTTTTCTCAAGTGGTTCCAATGGAGGATATTAATTTGCATTTTACCGGCGATTTCAACGCAGTGGAAAAGGCGAACAATTTGTTGGCTGCCTTGGTGGATAACAATTTGCAATCTACCGATAATTTAAATCTTGACCCTAGAACTATTTTTTGGAAAAGAGTTATTGATATGAACGACAGGGCATTAAGAAATATTACTATAGGGCTTGGTGGTACAGCTAATGGTATTCCCAGGGAAGATGGTTTTAATATAACACCCGCTTCTGAGGTGATGGCAATACTTTGCATGGCATCCGGATTCGGAGATCTTAAAAAACGACTAGGGGATATTTTTATTGGTTTCACCTATGATAAAAAACCTGTGTTTGCGAGAGATTTAAAAGCCGAAAATGCCATGGCAATTTTATTGAAAGACGCAATTAAACCGAATTTGGTTCAAACGCTGGAAAAAAATCCTGCCATTATTCATGGCGGACCCTTTGCCAATATTGCCCAGGGAACCAATACGATTTTAGCGACAAAAATGGGCTTATCACTCTCAAATTATGTGGTAACTGAGGCTGGTTTTGGAGCGGATCTTGGCGCAGAAAAGTTCCTAAATATAAAATGTGCGGCATCAGGCTTAAGTCCAAAGGCGGTTGTATTGGTGGCTACCATTAGAGCTCTCAGACATCATGGGGGAGCAGCAAAGGACGCGATTAATAAACCAAATGCAGAACTTGTGGCCGCAGGATTTCCCAATTTGGAAAAACATATTGAGAATATTAGAAAATTTCACATAGAACCGGTTGTAGCCATTAACTCCTTTACAAATGATACAGACGAGGAAGTGAAAATTGTAATCGAATCGTGCAGGAGATTGGGCGTGGAAGCAGTGGTTTCCAACGGTTGGGCAACAGGAGGAGAGGGCTGTAAAGAATTGGCTCAGGCTGTAAAAAAAGTGGTTGAAGAAGGCAAGTCTCATTTTAAACCGTTGTATGAGTGGAAATCACCGGTAATACAGAAAATCGAAACCATTGCCAAAGAAATCTATGGGGCATCTAGAGTGAATTATAGCAAAAAAGCCCAACTTAATTTGAGAAGAATTGATCGTCTTGGTTTCAGTGATTTTGCCATTTGTATGGCCAAAACCCAAAAATCATTTTCAGATGACGAAAGTTTATTGGGCCGGCCGGAAAATTTTATTGTTACCGTGAGGGAAATTGAAATTGCAGCCGGAGCAGGTTTTATCATACCGATTTTAGGAAAGATGATGAGAATGCCCGGACTACCATCTCATCCGGCATCTGAACAGATGGATATCGATGAAAATGGTGTGATTTCCGGCTTGTCATGACCTTAGGAAATTAACTAAAAAAGCCATCAGTCTAATGACTGATGGCTTTTTCTATCAGATAAGAAGAGAAATTAGCTAACTGTTTCTTCAAGTAAGCCATTTGTATTTCTTACGGCTTCAGCGCTGGTTATCAACTTTTCTTTTTCAGCCTCGGTTAAATCGAGCTCAACAATTGATTCAATACCGTTTTTTCCTATAATACAAGGGACACCTATAGAAATGTCATCAAGCCCATATTCTCCTTCTAAAAGGGCAGAACAAGGAAACATTTTTTTGTGGTCACAGAAAATTGCCTGAACCATTGATGATACCGCCGCTCCCGGAGCATACCAGGCACTTGTGCCAAGCATTTTAGTTAACGTAGCCCCTCCAACTTTCGTTGCCTCTGAGACCTCATTGATTTTTTCTTCAGATAAAAATTTGCTCACAGGAATGCTGTTTCTCGCAGCCAAACGTGTCAAAGGAATCATTCCCGTATCACTGTGGCCTCCGATTACTATCCCTTCCACATCAGATGCAGGACAACCCAACGCTTCTGCAAGGCGGTATTTAAACCTTGCACTGTCAAGGGCACCTCCCATTCCTATGATGCGGTTTCTAGGCAAGCCAAGTGCTTTATGCGTCAGATAAGCCATAGTGTCCATTGGATTACTAACAACGATAAAGATAACATTCGGTGAATGTTTAAGAACGCTGCCTGCAACAGATTTGACAATACCTGCATTGATTCCGATAAGTTCTTCTCTGGTCATTCCTGGCTTACGCGGAATTCCACTTGTGATAACAGCGACATCACTATTAGCAGTTTTTGTATAATCGTTTGTACTTCCTGTGATCAAGGTGTCGAAACCATTTAAAGATGCAGTTTGCATAAGATCCATAGCTTTTCCTTCTGCGAAATTTTCTTTAATGTCAATGATGACAACCTCTGAGGCGAAATCTTTGATTGCGATGTATTCGGCACAACTTGCTCCAACTGCTCCTGCACCAACTATAGTTACTTTCATGTTAATAGAATTTATAATTAATAAAATATGTTATTTGTAAATGTTTAAGACCCAAGATCTTTGGAGAGTCTTAGGTCTTTTAATGTTTAAATGTCAATATTAGCGTATACCGCGTGTTTTTCTATGAATTCACGTCTAGGAGGAACATCGTCTCCCATTAGCATGGAGAACACTCTGTCGGCTTCGGTACCATTTTCTATAGATACCTGACGCATGGTTCTGAATTCAGGATTCATGGTAGTGTCCCAGAGTTGTTCGGCATTCATCTCTCCAAGACCTTTATAGCGTTGTATGGTTCCTCCACCAAATTTCTCAACGATCAAATCCCTGTCTGCATCTGACCAGGCATATTCTTTTTTCGCACCTTTCTTAACCAAATATAAGGGTGGGGCAGCAATATAAATATTACCGTTCTCGACCAATTCACGCATATAGCGGAAGAAAAAGGTAAGGATAAGCGTGGAGATGTGACTTCCATCAACATCAGCATCACACATGATTACGATCTTGTGATATCTCAGCTTACTGAGATTCAATGCCCTTGGATCTTCCTCGGTCCCTATGGTTACACCAAGTGCGGTATACATGCTTTTGATCTCTTCATTTTCAAAAACTTTGTGTTGCATGGCTTTTTCAACGTTCAGGATTTTACCTCTTAAAGGTAAAATGGCTTGAAAATTTCTGTCACGACCCTGTTTGGCCGTACCACCTGCTGAATCACCCTCAACTAAAAATATTTCACACCTTTCGGGATCGCTCCAGGCACAGTCAGATAATTTACCTGGCAGTCCGCCCCCAGACATCACAGTCTTTCTCTGAACCATCTCTCTGGCTTTTGCAGCTGCGTGTCTTGCCTGAGCCGCAAGAATCACCTTTTGAACGATGATTTTAGCATCATCAGGATTTTCCTCAAGATAGTTAGTTAGCATTTCAGATACAGCCTGGCTCACTGCCGCACTTACGTCCCTGTTACCAAGTTTGGTTTTGGTTTGACCTTCGAATTGAGGCTCTGCTACCTTTACTGAAATGATAGCCGTAAGACCTTCCCTAAAATCATCGCCGGCAATGTCAAATTTTAATTTGCTCAATAATCCGGATGTTTCGGCATATTTCTTAAGCGTATGGGTCAATCCTCTTCTAAATCCGGATAAATGCGTACCCCCTTCGTGGGTATTGATATTGTTAACGTAGGAATGAAGATTTTCGGTATAAGATGTGTTGTATACCATGGCGACTTCAACCGGAATACCACTTTTTTCACCTTCCATGCTAATCACCTGAGAGGTGAGTTGCTCTCTCGTGGCATCGAGGTACCTTACAAATTCCTTTAGTCCATCTTCACTGTAAAATGTGTCATGAACAAAGTTTCCTTCTTCATCTTTGTTACGTTTATCGGTTATTGCCATCGTAACACGTTGATTCAAAAAAGAAAGTTCGCGCATCCTCGTGGAAAGAATCTCGTAGCTAAAAACAATATCAGTTTGAAAAATAGTGTCATCTGCCAGGAAGGTTACCTCAGTTCCATTTCCAACTGATTCTCCAACCTGTTTTACCGGGTAAAGGGCTTTACCCTTTGAGTATTCCTGTTGCCATGTTTTTCCATCTCTGAAAACCGTTGCTTTTAATTGAATTGAAAGTGCATTTACAACAGAAACTCCAACACCGTGCAATCCACCGGAAACTTTATAAGAATCCTTATCAAATTTTCCTCCTGCACCAATTTTAGTCATAACAACTTCCAGAGCCGAAACACCTTCCTTCGCATGAGTGTCTACCGGAATCCCTCTACCATTATCTCTAACAGTGACAGAGTTGTCTTCATTTATATAAACATCGATTTTATCGCAGTGTCCGGCCATGGCCTCATCGATGGAGTTATCGACAACTTCATATACGAGATGGTGAAGCCCTCTTGAACTCACATCTCCAATGTACATGGATGGTCGCATACGGACATGTTCCATGCCCTCTAAAGCCTGGATACTATCTGCAGAATATTGATTTTTATTTTTTTCTTCACTCATATTTTTTAGTTCTATTTTTGTCCAAAAATTCAAAACGTACAAATATAAGAAAACCCCTATTTTTTAGGGCTTTTTTTGGGTTTATAAAGCGTGAAGTTATCAACATTTTTAGCTGCTGGGATGATATTTATCTCAACTTGGAAGTCTAGAGTATAAACCATAAAAAAACCTACTTAGAAAGTATCTAAGCAGGTCTTTTTTTTTGTGCAAATTAAAATAGCTTAATATTTGTGTATTTGCAATAGCAGATCAAATTAGAAATATCATTCCCCTCAGTCCAATATACTAACTGATCAACTTTATTATAAACTAAAAAGTTTATTTTTGTAATTATAATTCAACTTTAAGTATAACATACTCAAATTTAGAATCACGTAAATGTAATTATCAAATCTAAAGAAAATCTGAAGTTTTGTTCAGAATTGATAATTTATAAAAAAAAAGCCTGTAAAAATGAAATTGTTACAGGCTTTTTCATTCAAATCAAAACAATGAATGTTTCAATCAATGCGTATGATCTAACCTTTAGGTTCCATTCCCCTCAAAATATTCCCCTTAGGATAGATTACGCTGATATCTTCTTTGTTATTTCAGTATTCATAGCATGAATTTTTGAACGTTCCGAAATAGTTATATAAATAATAACAATCAGATAACACCGCAAATGTATGTGGTGTTTCTAAAGAAAATCTGAAGACGCAGCTAGAATTTTTAAATTCTGCTAATCACTAAAAATAGATTGAGATATTGTGCTGATTATCAATATAGGAATGCGTAATGTTCCAATTGTAATTATCGCATATTTTTTTGACTATGGCCAGTCCTAAGCCAAAAGAGTTAGCTGCATTACTCTCTTTTTTAAACCTTTCAAAAAGTGAAGATGATTCCATTTTTGGAGGCTCCCCGGAATTCGAAACACTTAAAAATAAGTTGGTGGTCAATATCTCGATCTGACCTCCTGCCACATTGTGCTTGATGGCATTACTGATAAGATTAGTAACAACCATGTCGAACAGCAGCGGATTTGCCTGTATTTTAACTTCAAGAGTTGACCTCATATCAACTTCGAGGTTTTTATTTTCAATAAAATCCTCAAAAATCTCTAATTGTTTTTCGATAACCTTGTTGACCTCGATAGTCTCAAGATCTTTAAACTGTCTGTTTTCAATTTTCGCAAGCAGGAGTAGGGTTTTATTAAGTTTAGAAAGCCTTTGCACCGATTGATAAATGGTTCTTATCTGCTCAACCTGATTTTTAGTCAGATTCTCCGATTGCAGTAGAATTTCCGATTTGGACTGCATAATAGCCAATGGAGTTTGCATTTCGTGAGAGGCATTTTCTGTAAATTCCTTCAGGTTGTTGAAGTCAGACTTGATCTTATTGGTCAACTTGGATAATGAATTGTTTAATTCTTGAAATTCATCAATATTTGACTGCTGAAGTTCAAGGCCTTTGTCATTTTCAACTGAAAAGTTTTTAAGCGTTTCCAGATTGTTATAAAAAGGAAGCCAAACATTTCGCATGATAATCGTGTTCACAAAATAAACCGTTATAATCAAAAGCAATACAACAATTCCTACCGATAGGGTAATGGCAAGGATAAAATCCTGATTGCGTACCAACGAACTCCTGGTGCTAATCTGATATGTTTTTCCCTGTAGGGTCTGTACTGAGGTCAGTTCTCTGTATAATTCGTATTTCTCCTTATTATTGACAACATGATACATCAAAGTATCCTTAAAATATAAGGTATCTCTTGGGGGGGTTGTTGATTTGAAATCTTCAACATCAAAAATAGGAAGCGGCCATTCGTATTTGATCTTTTTGGCGATCATTTCCTGGTCCCATAACAATTTCTCATCCTGTTTCTTTGTAATAACACTCTTTAAGGTAAAGTATATGGTTGCACTGGAAACTATAAAAATAATAACCGAATAAATGATGTAGGTATTTCTAGTTTTTTCAAATAATTTCATGGATCATTCAAAATTTTTGAAGCAGCTTTTTTCGGAATTGAATCCGATTAACGCTTAATTGCATTCGACATAAGTGATTTTATTCGCCAAATTTATAGCCCAAGCCATAGATGGTTTGAAGATAGTCATTTGCACCGCTTATCTTGAGTTTTTTTCTCAAATTTCTCATGTGTGTATAAATAAAATCGAAATTATCAACCATATCGATATTATCTCCCCATAGATGCTCTGCAATAGCCTCTTTAGTCAAAACCCGATTCTTATTTGTAATGAAATACAGAAGAAGAAAGTATTCTTTTTTGGTAAGATCTAAGGTAACTTCGTTCACTATGCCTTGTTTCGCTTCAGTGTCAATTTCAATTTCCTTAAAAACAATGTTATTGTTTCCTTCAAACTTTCTTCTTCTCAACAATGAATTGACCCTGGAATTGAGCTCGGCAAGATGGAAAGGTTTTGTAATATAGTCATCGGCTCCCAAATCAAGACCTTTAAGCCTGTCATCCAAGGAATCTTTGGCGGAAACAATTAAAACTCCGGTTTCAGGGCTTTTTTCTTTGATGAATTTCAATAAATCTAATCCGTTGCCGTCGGGAAGGTTAATATCAAGAATAATCACATCATATTTATAAGAAATCAATTTGTCTTCCGCTTCAAAAAAATTAGGAGCTGTTTCGCAAACAAAATCTTCCTTCTCCAAATAACCAGTGATTGTGTTTAGCAACTCTATTTCATCCTCTACTATCAATAGTTTCATCTCGTCATCAATTAAGGTTGTACAAAAATAGTATAATAATGGCATACTGGGCTAATTAAAACAGTTTTAACAGATCCTTAGCTGTTTAAGAATGATGGTTGAAGCCGTCTTGATTTTTTAAAAAGTGAAATGCTTAAAATATTTTTTGAAATTCAACGTTATTAATGGTCGAATGATTAATCAATAATTGTTTGTTGCTATGAATAAGAAAATAATTACCTCAATGCTTTTATGTGCGTTGTTGTCAAGTGTGATGAGCCATGCTCAAAAATTTGATAAAATTGATAGGAATCCTGTCGATGTCGCATATTTAACTACTCGAAAAATTCCAAAACCTTTGGTAAAGGTGGTGTATGGAAGACCACAGAAAGAATCAGAACATGTATTTGGTGATCAGGTTCCTTATGGAGAAATCTGGCGTACTGGTGCGAATGAAGCTACTGAAATAAAGTTTTTTACGGATATGTCGTTCGGAAGGAAGCTGGTAAAGGCAGGAACTTATGTGATGCACACGATTCCCGGAGAAAAGGAATGGACCATCATACTTAACAGTAAAACCGACACCTGGGGTTCTTTTTTCTACGATGAGACCAAAGATGTTGTACGTATCAAGATACCTGCCAAGGAGGCGGAAGTTGTAGATGTTTTTTCAATTGGGTTTAAAGAGGATTTCAAGAATACTTTTATGGTATTGGCTTGGGATGCTACGCGAATTGATATCCCTCTGTCAACTCAAGATGTGATTTTAGCCAAAATTTAATTCTATGAAAAGGATATATTTTAACTTAGGAATGACTTTCATGTTTGTGTTTCTATTCCTTGCGGATGTGAAAGCACAGGAATTCAGAGATTTGGATGCCAGTCCGCATGACATTGTATATTTTAGAACCAATAAGATATCGCCACCAAAAATCAAAGTACTTTATGGAAGGCCGAGAAAAAATGGAAGAGAAATCTTTGGAAGCGTAATTCCTTTTGGTAAAATATGGAGAGTTGGCGCGAATGAAGCTACGGAAGTTATCTTTTACAACGATGTTGTATTTGGAGAAACAGAAGTAAAAGCAGGAACATATGTTTTATATGCCATACCTGATCAAAACGAATGGACCTTGATTTTGAGTTCCAATACCGATGTTTGGGGTACTTACGAATACGAAGAAAAGTATGATGTGGCAAGAGCCTCGGCTAAAGTGAGCAAGGCCGAATTTCTTGAAGCCTTTTCAATAGGTTTCAAAGATAAAGGGAAACATGTAAATATGGTTCTTGCATGGGATACCACAAGGATTACGGCACCCATAAAAATAATTTTATAGACTAATACACTTTCTCCCCGTTGATATAAGTTCCAATTATCTTGATATTTGGAACTTCTTCAATTTGTATCTCCATGATATCTTGATCCAGAATAACAAAATCGGCGTACTTATTTGATTGGATCGATCCTTTTTCTTTTTCTTCAAAATTGGCGTATGCAGGCCAAATCGTCATACCTTTCAATGTTTCTTCTCTGCTCAAACCGTTGCTTATTTCAAATCCTTCTTCCGGATATCCCGAAAGATCTTTTCTTGCAACCGCTGCATAAAAAGTCAGCATGGGGTTTACTTTTTCTACAGGAAAGTCAGTACCCAGTACAATTCTTCCATTGATTCCAAGTAAGGTTTTAAAGGCATAAGCTCCTTTGATTCTTTCCGGTCCTAAACGGTCTTCAGCCCAGTACATGTCGCTTGTCGCATGAGTTGGCTGCACAGAAGGAATAATCTCAGTGAAATAATCAAAATCATCCGGATCAATTATCTGGGCGTGTTCTACCCGCCATCTTCTATTCGTTTGACTTTTGAGTTCCTTGGCATAGGTTTTAAGAATAAAGGCGTTAGCCGAATCTCCAATGGCGTGTGTATTCATTTGAAAATCAGATTTAGCAAGTGTATTGGCTATCCTACCTAGATCATCGAGACTTGTTACCATTGCACCAAAATGATCTTCCCTGTCGCTATAGGGTTGTTTTAAGGTAGCTCCTCTTGATCCTAAAGCCCCGTCAGCATATACCTTGAAAGATCTCACATGAAGTCGATCAGTTTTTATAATTCCTTTTTTCAAAAAATAATCCAAATTTTCGGGACTTACAGAGACCATTGCATAGACTTTGATTTTTAATTCATCGTTTTGTTGCAGGCTATCGATAAGTTCGATGGTTTCTCTTTCCAATCCGGCATCGCTAACAGTTGTAAGCCCAAGCTTTAAGCAATAGTCCTCGGCATCTTTAAGAGCTTTGATACTTTCGTTAAGTCCGGCTTTTGGCATAACCTTTATGACCTTTTCCTTAGCCTTGTCAATGAGAACACCTGTAATTTTCCCATTCTTTTTGACAATTTCACCACCCGAAACAAGGGTTTCATTGTTGATCCCGGCAAGGTTCAGGGCAGCTTGATTCACCAAGAAGGCATGCCCGTCTATTCTGGATAATACAACAGGAGTATCTGGGAAAAGCTCGTCTAATTTATCTTTTGTAGGATATTTTTTAATTTCCCAGTCATTTTGATCCCAGCCGCGACCCGTTATAAAGTTCAGATTTTTCTCTTTTTGGAACTCCACAACTCTAGCTACAACCTCGCTTAAACTGGTCGTTCCTATGAGGTTGACTTTTTGCATAAAAAAACCTAAATTATTGAAATGACAATGTCCGTCAATTAGTCCGGGAACTATTGTTTTACCTTCGAGGTTTAGAATTTTTATCGAGCTGAATTGTTTGTTTATTTCTTTTGAAGTTCCAACGCCAATAAACATACCATCCTTTATCGCAAATGCTTGTGCTTTGGGCAATACATCATCAACGGTATAAATATTGGCATTGGTTACGATAAGATCGACTTGCTGTTTCTCTGGGGTACAACTTATAAGTACAAAAGCACTTATCAGGTATATGAGGGGCTTATACATGAAATTATTTTTGAGGTGAATATAAAAGTAAAGATATAAAAATTAAGATATACTTGACGCTTTGTGCTTTCCTTCATTAAGTGTAACTTTGGCCACCTTAAATAAATTCATAGAAAGGTTTGATTTTTAGAACGTAATTATATTGTTTTCAGGCAATTGAGATTTAAAATTCACCTTCAATTGAGATTGTTTTTAAAAGAATAATTCGAAGGATACATTTTATATTAGAAGAATGAAATATTACTTTAACGAGATAGAAGCCAAATGGCAGAAATACTGGAGCGAAAATCAAACATTTAAAGCTGATAACACTAGTGAAAAAGATAAGTATTATGTGCTTGACATGTTTCCTTATCCTTCCGGAGCCGGGCTTCATGTTGGCCATCCCCTTGGCTATATAGCTTCCGATATTTATGCACGTTATAAACGTCATAAGGGTTTTAATGTATTGCATCCACAAGGATATGATTCCTTCGGGTTACCTGCCGAGCAATATGCAATTCAAACCGGACAACATCCTGCCAAGACCACACAGGAAAACATCAAAACATATAGAAGACAGCTTGATCAAATGGGTTTTAGTTTTGACTGGAGTAGAGAGGTGAGAACTTCTGATCCGTCTTATTACAAATGGACCCAGTGGATCTTTATTCAGTTGTTCAATTCTTACTATTGCCTCGATTCAGATAAAGCCAAGGATATTTCAGATTTGGAAGCTGAATTTAGAAAACATGGCAATGGAAAAGTTAATGCCGCCTGTGATGAAAATACTACTTTATTTTCTGCCGAACAATGGAATTCTTTCAGCTTAGAGCACAAAGAATTCGTACTTTCTCAATACAGGTTGACCTATTTGTCGGAAACTGAAGTGAATTGGTGTCCTGAACTGGGAACAGTCCTGGCTAATGATGAAATAGTGAACGGAGTATCAGAGAGAGGAGGGTTTACGGTTGTACGAAAGAAAATGAAGCAATGGTCGATGAGAATTACTGCTTATGCCCAAAGACTATTGGACGGTTTGAACAAGATCGATTGGCCCCAGCCCTTAAAGGACGCACAGACCAATTGGATTGGCAGGTCAGAAGGTGCCATGGTCAGTTTTGAAATTGAAAATTACGATGCCTCGATTCAAGTATTCACAACAAGGCCCGACACGATTTTTGGGGTGTCTTTTATGACTTTGGCGCCAGAACATGAACTTGTTTCGAAAATTACTAGTGAGGAGCAGAAAACTGACGTTGAGGCCTATGTATTGTCAACCTCCATGAGAAGTGAAAGAGACCGAATGGCTGATGTAAAAACTATTTCGGGAGTTTTTACCGGTGCCTATGCCGTTCATCCTTTTAGCGGGGAGAAGATTCCTGTATGGATCGGTGATTACGTATTGGCGAGTTATGGAACAGGGGCCGTGATGGCAGTGCCATGTGGAGATCAACGAGATTATGAATTTGCCAAACATTTTGATTTGGAGATCCCAAATATTTTTGACGGACAGGATATTTCTGAAGCTGCCTTTGAAGACAAGAATGCGGTAATTGCAAATTCTGAGTTTATCAATGGTTTAAAGGCCAAGGATGCGATCAAAAAGATTATTGAAGCACTTGATAAAAGAAATATCGGAGAGGGCATGATCAATTACAGGTTGAGAGATGCCGTTTTTTCAAGACAGCGATATTGGGGAGAACCCTTTCCAGTATATTATGTCAATGGTCTGCCCAAAATGATCGATAAGAACTATTTACCTGTGACCTTGCCTGAGGTTGAAAAATATCTTCCCACGGAAGATGGAAAACCGCCTTTGGGAAATGCTACCGTATGGGCGTGGGATACACAAACCAATAAGATCGTGTCGAATGACTTGATCGATGAACAGAATGTCTTTCCTTTAGAATTGAACACCATGCCCGGATGGGCCGGAAGTTCCTGGTATTTTAACAGGTATATGGATGCTCGAAATGATAATGATTTTTGTGGTAAGGAAGCACTCGATTATTGGCAAGATGTAGATTTATACATTGGAGGAAGCGAACATACTACAGGTCACTTGCTCTATTCGAGATTTTGGCAGAAATTCCTATTTGATAAAGGCCTTCTGCCTGTGGATGAATATGCGAAAAAACTTATAAATCAGGGAATGATATTGGGTACATCCGCCTTTGTTTATAGAAAAGATGGAGAAAATACTTTTGTTTCACATGGATTGATAAAAGATGAAAAGGTACAAGCCATTCATGTGGATGTATCGCTGGTCAATGCATCAAATGAACTTGATCTGGATGGATTCAAGGATCACGCTTTGAATAAGGATCTTAAGGAAGCTACTTTTATTCTTGAAGATGGCAAGTATATCGTAGGGCGTGAGGTTGAAAAAATGTCCAAATCCAAATATAATGTTGTGAACCCTGACGATATCTGTCGCGACTATGGAGCGGATACCTTGAGAATGTACGAGATGTTTTTGGGTCCTCTTGAACAGGCAAAGCCATGGAATACTGCCGGGATAACAGGTGTTCACGGGTTTTTGAAACGTCTTTGGAAATTATTTCATTCATCTGGTGAATTTTCGGTGAGCCAGGAGATCGCCAGTCCTGAAGAAATGAAAATTTTGCACAAAACCATAAAAAAGGTTGACGAAGATATCGCGAATTTCTCTTTCAACACTTCGGTTAGTTCCTTTATGATTGCAGTAAACGAACTAACGGCCCTGTCATGTTCAAAGAGAAGCATATTGGAGCCCTTGGCCATTCTTATTTCACCCTATGCACCTCATATTGCCGAAGAACTTTGGAGTAAGTTAGGCCACGAAGGATCTGTTTCGACGGTTGATTTCCCCGTATTCGAATCTAAGTACCTCATTGAAAGCACAAAAACCTATCCGATTTCTTTCAACGGAAAGATGAGGTTCACGAAAGAATTATCTTTGGATCTTGATAGAGAAGCAATTGAGAAAGCGGTTATGGAAGATGAAAGAACTCTTCAGCAAATGGGAGGAAGAAGCGCTAAAAAAGTAATCGTTGTTCCAGGAAAGATCGTGAATATTGTAGGTTGAGTTGTTGTTGAATTTGAATTTATCTGTAGATACGGATTTTTATATTCGTTTTAAAGTATTTATCTATTTCTTTTAAAAAGGTATAATATTTCCGATTTTTATACTAATTTTGATTAAAAACAAAGCCTATGAAGCTAAAATTACACAATCATTCTATTTTTCGAAATTTCTATCTAAGCCTCTTCTTATTGGGTTCTCTTCCGTCAATTATGGCGCAAGATTTGTATGTTGGCCCAAATACAGAGTTTTATTTAGCTAAGGATCTGGCGTTTA
The DNA here is from genome assembly GCA_964595535.1 of uncultured Flavobacteriaceae bacterium. Taxonomy (GTDB): domain Bacteria; phylum Bacteroidota; class Bacteroidia; order Flavobacteriales; family Flavobacteriaceae; genus Lutimonas. The sequence continues at coordinate 42,103 of CAZQRD010000018.1, forward strand.
CGACTAGTAATACAGTTGTAAATGTTGACGGAAGCGGAACTTTTTCCATGGAGGCCGGGACCAATTGGGGTTCTGCTCAGGAATTTGTCGATGGAGAAGTAAGCGTCTATGGTGTTGGTGAAACTACCGTTCCAGTGGGTGATAACGGGGTATATGCTCCAGTTGTTATGGAGCATAGTACGGATGTTTCCGCTCAATATTCTAATACAGCGCCTTTAGGAGGCACAAATGGAATAGATGTTGACGCCGTGAGCGGGGTAGAATTTTGGGAACTTGAAGGAAATGCTATTGTTACGCTGCCATGGAATGAGAATAGTGATATCACTTCTCTTGTTAATGATAATGGCGGGGTATTAAATTCGGTTTCAATCGTTGGGCTCAATGGTGGGTTCTGGGATTTAATCAGTGCTTCTCATACGTACACGGTAACCGGAGATCTATTGAATGGCAATGTTAAGAGTGATGCTAATAATTCTGTTAATTTAGGAGGTTTCGGTCAATTGACCTTTGGAATAGATAATCAGGTAGTTCTTTCTGTAAACGATCTTTTTCTTTCAACCGGTATTAATTTGTTATCGAACCCTGTAAAAGCCGAAGAAAGTTATATTAGGTTTATGGCTTCAGGAGAAATGGTTGATCTAAAAGCTTCCATTTATGACATCAACGGAAGATTAATAAAACGTTTTGACAAAATTGAACTCTCGGTTGGAGAAGGGAATCTTCTCAAACCCAATTTAAAAAGCGGTTTATATTTTGTCAAATTTGAACACGAAGGAAAACAAGGAGTTAAAAAACTATTAATTGAATAACAATCAAATCATCATGAATAAAGTACTTACATTTTTACTATGTTTAGTTACAGGAGTAACTTCATTAAATGCTCAGGTTGGTATAGGAACCAGCTCTCCGGATGCATCAGCTGCTTTGGATATCACGTCAACGGATAAGGGTTTGTTGATCCCCAGAATGACCACGGCACAAAGAACTGCGATCGCAACACCTGCAAACAGCTTATTAGTGTTTGATACCGATACGAATTCTCAATGGATATATATTGATGATGCTTGGGTTGAGTCTAAAGCAGGGGTGGGGAAGTTC
>CAZQRD010000019.1:0-42447 GCA_964595535.1 uncultured Flavobacteriaceae bacterium
ATTATGACGCTTTTACTAGCGTTTGTAGTGCAAGTATCTTTTGCACAAGAAAGAACTATCACGGGTACAGTGTCGGATGATTCCGGCGCATTGCCAGGTGTTAGTGTTTTGATTGAAGGTACCACTTCTGGTGCCGAGACTGATTTTGACGGTAATTATTCTATTGAAACTAGCAGCGGTGAAGTTCTTCGCTTTAGTTTCGTTGGGATGACATCTGTTAGAAAAACAGTTGGTGCTGAAAGCTCAATCAATGTAACAATGGTCTCTGAAGATAATACCCTGGATGAAGTTGTGGTAACAGCGTTGGGTATTACAAGAGAGAAAAAATCGTTGGGTTATGCAACTCAAGAAGTAGATGGAGAAGCAGTTAATACTGTGAAAGATCCAAACTTCACAAATGCCTTACAAGGTAAAGTTGCTGGTTTAAGCGTTAAAAACAGTGGTACAATGGGTGGTTCAACGAATGTTGTTATTCGTGGTTTCTCATCTTTGACAGGTAACAACCAAGCGTTGTTCGTTGTTGATGGTGTTCCTATTAGTAACCAGACTGCAAATGATACCGATGTTAGTCGAGGGCGTGGTGGTTACGATTATGGTAACAATGCTGCCGATATCAACCCTGATGATATTGAAAGTGTAAACGTTCTTAAAGGTGGAGCTGCAACAGCCTTATACGGGTCTCAAGCAGCAAACGGTGTTATAGTGATAACAACCAAGAAAGGAAGAAACACAGGTGATCAAGGGATTGGTGTAAGTATCAGCTCTGCGGTAACTTTTAACAAAGTTAATAATGAAACCTTGCCTGAATATCAATCTGGATATGGAGCTGGATATGGAGCATTTTATGGTTCAACAGGATATTTTGAGGATGTTGACTTTAACGGAGACGGTATTACTGAATTAGCTACTCCTTCATATGAGGATGCTTCATTTGGTGGTGCTTTTGATCCTAATTTACTTGTTGTTCAATGGCCAGAATGGTATCCACAATTAGATGGTACTGGAGTTAGTGCAGGTCAAGGAGTTGCAACCCCATGGATTGCCGGAGGAGCGAATCCTACATCATTTTTCAAAACAGGTGTTACAATGTTTAACACTGTTTCTTTAAATGGAGGAAATGAAAAAGGAACATTCAAACTAGGATATACAAACATGAACCAAACAGGTATCATGCCTAATTCTGAAGTAAAAAGACATAATGTTGATTTTAGTGCGACATATAAGTTTACTGAGAAATTTACTGCAAGTGCAGATGTTCATTATACGCAAACTAACGGTAAAGGTAGATTTGGTACTGGTTATGATGGAAGAAACCCTTTGCAGTCTTTTAGACAATGGTTTCAGATCAATGTCGATTTAGATCAACAAAGAGATGCATATTTTGCAACTAGAGAAAATATCACTTGGAATCCAAGATTCCCAACACCAGATTCTGAATTAAGACCTATTTTCTTTGACAACCCTTATTGGGAGCGTTATGAGAATTACCAGAACGACAGTAGAGGTCGTACTTTTGGTAATATCGCTTTAACGTATGAAATCAACGAAAATTTCAGTATTTTAGGTAGAGTATCAATAGATACTTACGCTACACTTCAGGAAGAAAGAGTTGCTATTGGAAGTCTTGATGTACCATTATACCAAAGATATAACAATAATTATCTAAACAACAACTATGATTTGATGTTGAATTACAACAAGCAAGTTAGTGACAAGTTTAACATTAGAGCAATAGCTGGTATAAATGTTTTTACTATTGATTACAACTCAATCACTGCTTCAACAAATGGTGGTTTAAACGTTCCGAGATTGTATTCCTTAAGTAATACGAAGGATGCTATGGAAGCTCCTGTTGAAAATGCCTATTACAGACGTACGGATGGCTATTATATCAATGCCTCTTTTGGTTGGGATAATACCTTATTTTTGGACGGATCTTATAGATATGATATTAGTTCTACGCTACCAACCGACAATAATGGTTACGGATATTACGGAGTATCTGGTAGTTTCTTGTTCTCTTCTTTGACAAATGCAAACTGGCTTTCTCTAGGTAAACTTAGAGCTGGCTATGCAGTTACTGGTAACAGTGCGCCTCCTTTAAGCGTTTTTAACACGTATACGTTAAATACTCCTATAGGTGGTCAAGGAAATGCATCTTTGCCTGCAACCAACCAGAATCCGAGTCTTCAAAATGAAACGTCATATGAAACAGAAATTGGTCTTGAAATGTCTATGTTTAAGAGCAGATTAGGATTTGACCTTTCTGTTTACAATAAAACATCTGAAGATTTAATTACTCCTGTGTCTATTTCAAGATCTACAGGATTTGGTGCACAATGGTTAAATGCCGGAACAATTGAAAACAAAGGTGTTGAAGTTAGTCTTTGGGGATCACCGGTAAGAACTACCAATTTTGAATGGAGAATTGATATTAACTGGGCAAAAAATGAAAGTGAAGTGGTATCATTGCCACAAGGTCTCGATAACTTATTGTTAGCAGACACTCAGGCAGTAAGTATTAATGCAACTGTTGGTGAGCCATATGGTACAATTCAGGGATCTGATTTTGTTTATACAGATGGACAAAGAACAATTAATTCTGCAGGTCGTTACATAAGAACTTCAAGTCAGACGAACGTTCTAGGTAACTTCCAACCAGATTGGAAAGGTGGTATTAATAACAGATTTACCTATAAGAATTTGTCTCTTAGTTTCTTGATTGACATACAACAAGGTGGATCAATATTTTCTTTAGATACGTGGTACGGTTATGGTACTGGTGTATATCAAGTTACTTCTGGATTGAACGAATTAGGAAATCCTAAACGTGATCCTGTAACAGATGGTCCTGACAGTGGTGGTATTTTATTAGAGGGCGTCATGGAAGATGGAACTCCTAATACTACCAGAACTGACATGGATTGGTATGCCAATGCATTAGGATGGACAAGAGCTCCACATGCCTTACACGTTTATGATGCTGATTATGTAAAATTAAGAGAGTTATCTATAGGTTATAGTCTTAATCCTGAAATTTTTAGAGGAAAGATTCAAGCAATGACATTTACTGCTATTGGAAGAAACCTTTGGATTATCGATAAATCAATGCCTCATAGTGATCCAGAAGCTGGTTTAGGTGCTGGTAATGTTCAAGGTCATCAATCAGGTGCTTATCCTACGACGAGAGATATAGGGTTTAGTATAAAAATCGAATTTTAAAAATGAAAAACATGAAAAAAATACTTTTATTAGCCTTATTGATGGTGTTCACCTACTCGTGTGAAGACTTTGAAGGCTGGAACGTGGATACAAAAAATCCAAGTGCAGTACCGCCTGCCTTTCTAGTAACAGCGGCTCAACAAGATCTATTCGAAGAAGTAGTTGGAATGGAGGTAAACGACAATGTGTTTGGACATTTTGTTCAGTATTGGGGCCAAACAACGTACCAGGATGAACCGAGTTACTTAATTAGAGAAAGAGACGTGGGTGGTAGGTTTTGGACCGTATTTTATTATCTGTTAGCTGATTTAAAAGAAGCTAGTCGACTTATTACAGAAGAATCTGTAGAAAGTGCAGGAGTTCAAAAGAATCAGTTAGCGATGATTGAATTGATGTCTATATATTCTTGGCATGTTATGGTAGATACATATGGTTATATACCATACAGTGAAGCCTTACAAGGAAATGCTAATTTGGTACCTGTATATGATTCGGGTGAAGCCGTTTATATGGATTTATTCAACAGATTAGATACTGCCATTAATTCATTAGATATGGCTGAAGCAATGGGTTCAGTAGGTAGTGGTGATTTAGTTTATGACGGTGATGTTGCCTCATGGATGAAATTTGGTAATTCACTAAAATTAAGAATGGCCTTGCGTATTGCTGATTCAGATGCAACGATGGCTGGCGCAAAAGCTGTTGAAGCAGCTGCCGGAATTTTTGAATCGAACGCAGATAACGCTGCTTTCCCATTTGAAATTTCACCTCCAAATACCAACCCTAATTGGGTAACATTGGTGCAATCTGGTCGTACCGATTATATTTCGACTGAACAATTTGTCGATAACATCGTTCCTTTAAATGATCCTAGAGCTGCAGTGTTCATGCAAGATAATGTTGTTCCTTATGTAGGTGGTGTTTATGGAGTGAACCAAGTATATAACGCATTTACACATCTTGGAATTCCTTGGCATACGCCAGATACAGAAGGTATTATTATAGATTTTGCAGAAGTGTGTTTCTTAATGGCCGAAGCTAACGAAAGAGGTTTTGCTGTAGGAGGTGATGCTGAAACATGGTATAACCTAGGTATTGCTGCTTCTATGAATTATTGGACTGATGCTACTGCAGGTGATATTGCAGGTTATATAGCGCAACCCGCAGTTGCTTATGCAACAGCTGGTGGTTCTTGGCAAGAAACAATTGGAAATCAGAAATATTTGGCTCTATATGGAAGAGGCTTTGAAGCTTGGAGTTCATGGAGAATGTTAGATTATCCTGATACTTTCACGCGTCCTCCAGTTACAGAATTACCTGTACCAAGACGTTATTACTATCCAAATAATGAACCTCAATTGAATGGATCCAACTATGACGCCGCTTCTGCTGCGATAGGTGGTGATGAGTTAAATTCTCGTGTATTCTGGGACATTAACGGTGTAGGAAACTAAAATTAAATATATAATTTAGATTAGACACTTTTTATATGTTGATACCATCACGCCACTGGCGTGATGGTTTTTTTATTCAGGGCCCCGCTGTAGCGGGGCCCTGAATACATAAAAAAAGTTTACCTTCGCGGCATGGATCAAGACATGACTAAAATATTCGGATTACGTGCCATCATGGAGGCGATTGATTCGGGTCAGGAAATAGAAAAGGTATATCTTCAAAAAGAAATTCAGGGCTCGTTGGCCAAGGCTTTACAGCACAAAATCAATGAGCACAATATCTCCTTTAGTTATGTTCCCATTGAAAAACTCAATAAGCTTTCAAAATTTCAAAATCACCAAGGCGCCGTTGCAAAAACTTCTTCTATTACTTTTAAAGATTTGGATGAAGTAATCGGTAATACTATCGGTTCAAAGTCTAGCTCCCTCTTTTTATTATTAGATCAGATCAGCGATGTTAGAAATCTTGGTGCCATCTTGAGAACTGCTGAATGCACCGGTGTGGATGCCGTAATTCTTCCCTCACACGGAAGTGCTCCCATCAATGCAGATGCAATCAAAACTTCAGCTGGAGCTGCCTTTAAACTTACAATTTGCAAGGTGAATCATGTTCTCGATGCCATCTATCAACTAAAAGCAAGCGATATACAGATCGTTTCTGTAACCGAAAAATCTGATAAAAGTATTTATGATATTGATTTTACAGGGCCCATGGCGCTGATTTTAGGTTCTGAGCACAAAGGAATCTCAACTTCTGTTCTAAAGAACTCCGATCATAAAGTTAAACTCCCTTTATTTGGCACTATAGAGTCTTTGAATGTTTCTGTGGCTTGTGGTGCTGCTCTTTATGAAATCGTGCGTCAGAGACGCTAAAAACAATTTTATTTTACTCAGTACGATCTGATTCAGAATTCTGGTGTTCCTCAAACAGCGAATCAAATTCATCCGGCTCATAATTGTCTTTCTCCCATTCATATTGAAACTTTTGGGGCCCAACCCTTTTATAGACAAAAGCCAAAATAAGTCCAAATACAAATCCGGAAAGGTGCCCTTCCCAAGAAACATTTTCCTTAACGGGTAACACATACCACACCATACTGCCATAAAGAAAAATGATCATTAAAGAGACTGCCACCAACCGGTAGTTCTTTCTGATAATCCCGCTAAAGAAGATAAAACTGAACAAAAGGTAAATAATCCCACTGGCACCAATATGATACGACTTCCTGGCGATGATCCAGGTCATAATACCTGCGCCGAGTGTTCCATAGACAAATACCTTCCAAGCAATACTTCTGTAGAAATACAACAGGCTGAAAAGCAAGACAAACAAAGGCGCTGAATTGTGATATAAATGTTTGATGTCACCATGTATAAACGGCGACAGGATAATACCTTTTAAACCACTTAAGCTACGGGGATATATTCCATAACTATTGAAATTGTATCCATTGCGAACCTCAAACCAGTAAACCAACCATAATGACAACACAAAATACAAAGGAACAGCCAGTGTCCAGGGTGAAAATTTAAATTGACTGTGTGCGACCATTAAACCATAATTTTTTTGCTAAAATACACTATTCAAATGAACACAATCACTCCGAAAAATATGCCCGAAGAATTTTTTTATGACTTTCAAGGTTAGTCAATTTAACTTACTTTTACAGGATGAATGAACCATTGGCAGAAAGAATAAGGCCGAAAACACTGGAGGAATACATTAGCCAGCAGCATCTTGTTGGTAAAAAAGGTGCCCTTACCACCCATATCCAAAGTGGCTTTATTCCTTCGTTGATTCTTTGGGGCCCTCCAGGAACAGGGAAAACCACCTTGGCCAATATCATTGCTCAGCAATCGGGACGGCCTTTTTATTCGTTAAGCGCCATAAATTCTGGTGTTAAAGATGTAAGAGAAATTATTGAAAAAGCGAAGACAAGTGGCGGCCTTTTTACAACAAAAAACCCCATTTTGTTTATTGATGAAATTCATCGCTTTAGCAAATCACAACAGGATTCTCTTTTAGGGGCAGTCGAAAAGGGTTGGGTGACCTTAATTGGTGCCACAACCGAAAACCCCAGTTTTGAAGTTATTCCTGCACTCCTTTCCCGTTGTCAAATCTATATTTTAAATGCTTTTGACAAAGACGATCTTATATCGTTACTGCACCGGGCCATTGAAAAAGATATCTATATTTCAAAAAAACAGGTAGATCTTAAAGAAACTGAAGCTTTGCTTCAATTATCCGGAGGGGATGCCAGAAAATTGCTGAACATATTCGAATTGGTGGTCAATTCGCAAAGTGAGGCTGCGAGCATCACCAATGATCTTGTACTGAGTAAGGTTCAAAAAAATACGGTAAGATATGACAAGACAGGGGAACAGCATTATGATATCATTTCAGCCTTTATCAAGTCAATCAGAGGTAGTGATCCTAATGGAGCTGTTTATTGGCTCGCCAGAATGATTGAAGGAGGTGAAGATGTTAAATTCATCGCCAGAAGATTACTTATTTTAGCTTCCGAAGATATTGGAAATGCAAATCCTACTGCCTTAATCCTTGCCAATAATACTTTTCAGGCCGTTTCGGTTGTCGGTAATCCCGAAAGCAGGATCATTTTAAGTCAATGCGCCGTATACATGGCAAATTCAGCTAAAAGCAATGCCTCCTACATGGCCATCAATAAAGCGCAGCAACTTGTTAAAAACACCGGCGACCTTTCGGTTCCTTTGCATTTGCGAAATGCACCGACTAAATTGATGAAAGATCTCAATTATGGTAAGGAATATAAATATTCTCATGATTTCCATGAAAATTTTACAGAACAGGAGTTTCTGCCCGAGGAAGTAAAGAATAGCATGTTGTATGAACCAGGAAACAATCCCAGAGAAAATCAATTCAGAGAAGTTCTCAAAAAGAGGTGGAAATCAAAGTACGACTACTGATCATAAGTTACCTCCTATTTTACTTCTGTAAAGGTGATCACCTCAATTTTTCCGTTGCGATGTATATCGATTTTTAAATTACCCAAGTCATCAAAATAGGCAGTTGTTTGATCAATATCCTTTTCAGGCTTTTTCCAAGCTACTCTGAACACGTTGGGAAGAGAGGTTTTCTCAAAGGTACCAATCAATTCACCCTGTTGGTATTTCTCAATAGCACTTTTGGTGACATAGGCTTGTAATTGTGCTCCCTGATTGATCAGTAAAAAAGTAATAGTATCATTTTTATAAGTTTTGGCCACGACCGGGGCTTCCTCTTTAGTCTGAGATTGAGTTACCTCCTCATTCACCACTATCGGTGCTGCAATAACGGCTGCTGGAACTTTGTTTTTTTCAGTGGCTGAAACGGGTTTGACTTCACTTTCTTTGGTGATTTTCTCGGGGGTTTGATTCTTCTGAGTAACCACCGGAACTGCAACCGCAACCGGCGCCGTGGTCACTTTATCCTCTCTTTTTTCACTTTCGGCTACCCTAACCGCTTCTGATTCTTTTGAAATCATCTCAGGATCATATGCATAATCAAGTTCCTGAATCGTAACGAAACATTTTTTTAAGGCATCTATATAGGTCTTTTCAAATTGTTTGATTTTGCTTCTTCCCTCTACAGTTTGAAGAACCACCTCTCCCTGACAATTTTTCAAAACAATAAATATTTTTGTAGTAAAAGCATTAGATTCATTAAGAACATATGCCGTGACGGCCAAACATGGATCGGCCCTTAAATCGTCAGGATAGCCATCTCCTTGGTAAAAAGCCTGGTAACCCTCCTTATCGAAAAGATATTTGGTGTAAGAATTTACCCTGTATTGATTTTCCTTTTTCAAAAAATCATATTTTATTGGAACAACAATGTATTTATAAGAATTCAATTCGTTTTGAGAAGATACTGGAACTATAAAGCCCAACAGCAAAATTAGTAAGATTGCTTTTTGTAAGATCATTTTTAGCGTTTATTAAAAGTAAAATTCATCCCAAATTGAAATGATTGGTAATTGCTGTTTTTTATGGAAGCTAAAGCTACTAAATTATCGGCTGTTAGATAAAAATTAAAACTTTTTATATGGGTTGAAACGCCAATCCCAATATTGTAAAAGGAAAATTGATCAACCGTATATGTGCCTTTTAATGAGAGGAATTTGTTCAATTCTCTTGAATAAAATCCCGTTACGGCCCAAACCGGAGATTTTGGCCTGAATGCGGTATAGACCTGCAGCCCATAGGAACTTATCAAATAATTACTTGAAAGATCCGCTCTTACATTTCGGAAGGCAGGCTCATCTATTTTTGCTTTTCTACGCATATTATAACGTACGGAAGCATTTAATCTGGGCGTTCTGAAATAAGAGAAATTTCGGTCATCAGTGACCAGTGGAAGCTCATCAGAAATGTATAAGGCTTCCCAGAAATCCAACTCATCCCCCGCCGGATCATAGAATTCATCAGAAGGAATTTCCGCATCTTCAAAATCTATGACGGTAAGTTTATGCTGAAAAGAAATCATTCCAATATCGAGTAAACTGCCCGAAAAAGTCCATTCATCGCTCGCATCATAGGTAAACCCAAGATCCACTGCGGCCCCCATGCTTCCATTCATAAAAAAAAGCCCGGCGAATAACTCTGATGCAGTCCCTATATCTTCACTCAAATCAAAAGGATCGAGGATACCGGCCGTATTTAACTGTACATTAATATTCTCATAATTATGCACATAGGGCTCGTTTGATAGAGGATTTTGACTAAGGTAATAAGTTCCACTATTGGAGGTTGTTTCAAGTCCGATTGATCCTGATAATAATTTTAACCTTCCTCCTATGGTTAATTTTTCATTGACCCTCTTGTTTATTCCCACATGGAACACCCCTACCAATTCAAAAATAGAGCTCACATCAGTTGCATCGTAATTTTGTTCATATTCTGGAATCCCATCCTGATTCTGATCGTCTCCATTGAAGAAAAGATCTGCAAAATCTTGAGGGTAAGCCGAATAACCGTCAGTTTGCTGATACATGCCAAAGCTTAGGTAATACGCCGGATTTTTCAATCGCAACCCGACGTTGAAAAGTTCGATTTGCTGATTGAACAGAAATATTTCACCGCTTCCCAAGCCCAAATCCTGAATATTTCTCAAAACATCACCCGTGTTTTCGGTTCCCGTGACCAGGTTATTATAGTTTACATCTCTACTGGATGCGCCTGCAGCTACATAAACATTTGATAACAAAGGAACACCAAAATGCATATCATAATCAATTACAGATCCGGGATTGAGCATCAAGGTTTGAGGTAACTGATCAAAATCATATAAAATCTGCATGTTCTGAGCCTTAGTTTTGGCACACAACAATATAATCACAAGGGATATACAGTATGTTCTGATCATGAGGGGATTTCAAGCAATCTTTTAAAAAACAATTGTTAAATATACATCTATTTTCTTAAATCCTTTAACTGAGGAACTTAAAGGAGATTTTTTAATTCTATCAAATTGTCAACTTCCGGTACTTCCTGAGTTGCAATTTCACCATTGAATGCACAAAATATCACTTGCATACCCACATTCATCGCTCCCAAAATATCTGCTTCAAAATTATCTCCAATCATGATGCTTTCCTGAGCTCCTGCTCCAGTAATATCCAATGCATATTCAAATATTTCCGGATTGGGTTTCTTTACACCTACTTTTTCTGATGTAATTATATGATCAAAAAAAGGTAGCAAATTCGAGTTTCGAATTTTTCTGTGCTGTACTTCTTCAAATCCATTTGTAATAATATGCATCTTATACCTTTTCTTTAAATATTCCAAAACAGGTATGGCATTTTCAAACAAGGCATTATAGTCGGCCAAATACGTTATATATTCTACTGAAAGCAAGTGGATCATCTCGTCATTTACCTCAAAATCAATAGCGTCAAAAGCCTCTTTTAACCGCCCATATCGCAGATCAGCTTTGCTCACCTTATCTTCCCGGAAAAGCTTCCAATAACGATGGTTAATGGGCTGATAGACCTCTATAAAGTCCTCAAATTTCACATCAAGTCCATTTCTTTTAAAAATAAAAGAAAATGTTTTATTCGAATTTGTCTCAAAATCCCATAAAGTGTGGTCAAGGTCAAAAAAAATATGTTTGATATTCATTTGTTTCAGTTTAGTGCCAGGTCCATTTTTGAAATGGCTTTTCTAAAATAGAAAAGATATACTAAGGCAAATATAAACCCTATACCTAATCTTGCTTCTATTTGCAGATTCATTTTATCAACGAAAATAATGTAAACCAGGTATTGAATTGTCAATAATATTATTAATTTAATTAAGATCCTATGTTTCTCCCTCAAAATACCCAACACTTTGGGGTCGCCGTAAAACAACATCAGAATCATAGCTGTATACGAAATCACAGTCGTGTAGGCAGCCCATTGATATCCGAAGGAACTTACTAAAATCATATTTAATGCAATATTCAATAATGCTGTAATAATGGCAATAATACCCAGTTTCTTTATCTTATCAGAGAATTTCAATCTCAATTCAAAAAAATTGGAAAGCCCATGCAGCAATGTTGCTATAAAAATATAAGGCATTATGATATACCCTGATCTAAAAGCCTTTCCCAGCAACAGCCCGGCCAGTTCCTCTGAAAACAAGGAGAGGTAAAACACTATGGGTACACCAAAAAAAACAAAAGTAAATATGAATGACTTCATAAGGTTCAGGGAGCCTTTAAAATCTGATTCCAATCGCTTCAATAAAACCGGATTTACCGTATTGAAATAAATCGTGATTAAGGCCATAACAGACAATTGAGATATTTTGGAAACCTGATCGTAAATCCCAACTTGATCGATATCGTAAAACAGGGCAATAATATAACGATCACTATATGAAATACTCAAAAGACTGAGGTTCAAGATCAAACCCGCACTTCCATATATAAGTAACTCGTTGAGTACTGGTTTTTTAATCTCCTTTATTCTGAACTGCAGTTTGGCTGGGTTTGTAAGCGTCAAAAATAGTAATGTACACAAGTCTATCAAAGCCAGACTACTCACCAAAGCCACAATTCCCCAATCAAAATAAAATACCAACACTAAGGCTATAAAAAGACCTAATGAAGATTTAACTCCCTGTATCAATGTATAATACATCGACTTCCCCATCAATCGGATAACCACCATATACCCAAGAAAGAGTTGATTGAAAATCAATTGCAGGAATGAGTAGCCTATCAATTCCGTTATTAGATCATTGCCGGAATTCAAATACCAACCAGCAGTGATCAGACTGAGTAAGATCATTGATATTGAAAACAATAAGAACAAGTTACTATAAAGAGTTCTTAATTGGTTTGCAGCTTCATATTTACTGTAATAACGCCATAAACAAGAGCTAATCCAAGAAAAAAGAATCATGCCTAAAAAAGAAAATGTGATCGTTACAAGTCCTAACTGGCCAAAGGATTCCTTAGTAAAGTATCTGGTAAAAATGGGGGTTTTTACAAAACCGATCACCATAGGCACAACTGAACCAATAAAGTACCACAGGAAATCCTTCCTAAAAGAAGATCGTATATTTTTGTTATCAACGTGCATTCAAAGCGTCATTATAATGAGCCATCAGTTTTTCAAATTCAAATTCCCATCTGTATTTTTCTCGGGTCGCCCTTTTTCCATTCTCGCTGCATCTTGAATAAAGTTCATTATCCTTTAACAGGCTAACAACGGCTTTGGCGATAGCCTCAGTATCTGTAGGAGGAACTGCTATCCCACAGTCATCTTTTTCGATATACTCTTTCATATGCCCAAAATCACTTCCTACAACCGGTAAACCAAAGGCCATATATTCGAAGATCTTTATGGGCATACTGATCTCAAAAGTTTTGACCCGTTGTAAAATTACCATTCCAATTTTACTCAATTGATAATAACGAGCCACTTGTTTATAAGAAACCGCATCGCCCAGCTCAACCTGATCAGCAAGATCATTTCTATCTATAAAGGTTTTGAGCCTTTCTTGAAGCGACGAAGGATAATAGTTTCCAAGAAACAAGGCTTTAATGTCTGGTATTTCTTCTCTCACCTTTTTGACAGCCTTTATCATTTCAAAGGCTCCTCTTAACTCTGTTATAGCCCCGGTATAAATAAGATCGTATTTTTTCTTTGCATGTGGAAATGCCTTACTAGCTGTTACTAAATCAGTGTAATTATACAATACTATCGCCCGATCCTCACCCACCACCCTGGCAAAATTTTGTTGAACCGTGAGTTCGTTGGCAATGACCAGGTCATAGTTTTTTGACTGCTTCTTTTCCCACCAGTTCACACATGATGCAAATAATTTAATAGCTGCCGGGAAGGCGGTTTTGACATAAGAAAGATAATCCTCGGCATAAGGCTCCCTGGCATCATAAAAAACAACAGGATGATGCTTAAGACGTTTTAATCTCACTCCTATTCTGTTGATCCACAGGTCGTGAAAATGATAAATATCAGCGTCTAATCCTGAAGCCTCCTTTAACATTTTTCGATAATTATTATTGGGGTTGAGTCGTTTCAGAATAAAATTTAAAAACCTGTTTTGTACAAAGGTTTTAAGTTTGAAGATCTTAAATTGAACTCCTTCATCAGTGGTTCCGGTTTTAGCTTCCTTACCAATAAGCAAGTAATGTACAGAAAATCCTCTTTTTACCAAAGGAACGGCCATTTTCCAATAAATCCTGTCGTCAAACAAACTATGTCTGTCAGCCAAAAAACAAATGCGTGTGGGTCTAGACATGTCCAAAAATTCTTATTTTTAAATTATAGTACGATTCGGCCTTTGCCCCAAAACTTTGATAGAACTTTTCGACACCTGAAACCATCGATCCTTCAAAATCCATGAGCATGCCCTGACCTTGAAAATCTCTTATCAATTCATTGACAAGAAAGGTAGAGACATGAAATTGTTTGGCCTTCTCATCTGAAACAGGAACCAGATAAGTAATGCGACGGGCATCACTGAGCCAAACCAATCCTGCCAGGAATATCCCATCTTTAAAAACATTCCAAACATGTACTTGATTCCTGTTTGTTTTACACAAACATGTCAGTTGGCTTATAGCAAGTTCACTGATTGAATAAGGCTTGTTTTGATTTTTGTAGTTTTCAATAAAAACATCCACATCCCCATTTTTATCGAGATGAAGATTGCTAAATACTTTGCTGGTAATTCTCTTCCTGTTTTTGTTGTAACCCTTGTGTATTTCATTAAAATCATCTTGCAGCGAGAGTAAATAATTCTTCCTTGAGCTAATAAATTTCGAACTGATTTTATTAGTAGAGTTGAGTTGGTAATCAATCCAACGAAACTTTTTAGGAATCCCTTTTAAGAATTCATAAACCTTCTTTTCGGAAAGATCCCGTTTTGAAAACACCCCCAATTGCTGCACCCATGAAGGTGTAAAAATATATGGAATGCCATATTTAACTTTTCTTGGTAGGGGCATTACTGATTCATAATCTCCTTCAACCAACAGATCCCATCCTACCGTCACACAATCAAGATACCAGCTCAAGGCATATACCCTGCTATTCGCTGATTGCTGTATGCAAATATCATATCTGTTTTTGTCAATTTGCTGATATGGAATATACTTGATCATGAAATGAAAATCTTATCTCAGCATTTAAAGGTATTGCCAGTAGAGGTAAAATAATTGAAGATCATAATACCTTGTTTAATTCAATCAGAAGGCTTTCATATAGCTTTCCCCAACCTCTCCATCTGCCCGATCCACCCAGTGATTCATTATGAAAAATCGTAATAAGGGTTCCGTCAACTTTTTTCACCTCTTTAGCCAGCTTAATAATCGTATTGAAAGCTCTTTTGGGGGTGAAATTCAAATAGTCGTTTAAGGTAGCATCCATAGCAGCAAAAGGAAAAACCTTCAAAGGGGTTTGAATTTCAAAATCAAGATCGTAAAAATAGAAAGGTGTACAAGTACTGGCTCTAAATCCAAAATGTGAAGCATAGCCCATTGAATATTCTTCTGCGATTTCAAGATCTACCAAATTCTGATAGGTCTCCGGCAATTCAATCCTAAGATAATGTTGTCTTGAACGCGTTATTGGAAAATTGACAATGCCTTCAAGAATTTCCTTTTCCTTTTTGATCTTTAAATCATTCTTCATACTGAAATACGAGGGATGAATTCCAACTTCAGCATAATCAGCAATGTCTTTAATAAGTAATTTATAATTTGTATTCCCGGGCGAAATATTCTTATCAAAAGTACTGTATTCACCTAAAAGAAAGAAAAATATAGTTTTAACATCGTATTTTTTCTTCATGTATAACAACTTTTTATACATGTCAAACGGGTCTCGGCGTATACCAAAAATCACTAAAAAACGTATCCAGATGCTACTTATATCGAATTGGGTGATATCTTTTAAGATGCCCCCTATACTTCGGGTAAAACCCTTGTGCTTGAACTGGTAGGCATTATCAATATCGATAGTGGAAATATAGTTGAATTTTCTTTTTTTGCTTTTTAAGTCACCCTCAAAGCTCTGAAAATGCAGTATGAGAATCTCTCTAAACTTATAGGCCCATATGTCTATCATTGGCCGATCAAGAAATTTATGCTGGTAGGCTAAACTTTCTGATGCGGGAAAGCGTTCAAATTGATCTTTAACATGGGGAAGGTATTCTTCATAACGGCTGATTAAATAGAAACTGGCTGCGAAAAGATCACAGGGTACTTCCGCTGAGAAGTTTGCTTGAAAAAAACAAGGAACACCGTCCCAGGACACCATATTCACATCTAAATAATCTATCCCCTGATTAAATAACAGATCGTTACACTTTACAAATAATTCACTTCCTAAAGGTTGCTTGGTATACGAAAACTTCGGCCCATCATGTGCGATAAACTCTTCTACCTTTGTGGTAAAAATCACCTCAACATTTAGAACTCTAACAAACAAATGTCTGAAGGTATAGGTTAATCTTGGTGTAATCTTATGGGTATATACTAACAGCATATTTGGTTTGTTTAACAACTCAAATGTAAACTTTATAATGCGTATTAGAAAATCTCTTTTTCAAAAGAACCATAGGTTTAAAATTCGTTACATGGCAGCTAAATTCAAAGACTTCCTTCGTCTGCAAAACTGTAATAGGTCTGACCGGATACAATGATATGATCAAGAATCTTGATATCCAGAATACTCCCTCCTTTGATCACTTTTTTGGTTAGGATTATATCCGATTGACTGGGCTGTCTATTTCCTGATGGATGGTTATGACAAAGTATGATACTCGTAGCCCCATGTTCAATTGCTTTCTTATAAATAAGTCTCACATCTACAAGAGTGGCGGTGATACCTCCAACGCTTAACTGCCATTTGAATTCAATTTTATTGGCATTATTGAGGAGCAATATCCAGAATTCTTCATGATCCAGCTCACCTATGAGTGGTTGCATCAATTCGAAGACCGATCTGGAACTGTTGAGTTTTGATTTTTCCCGACTCTTTACGACCCTTCCTCTTCTTCCCAATTCCATGGCAGCAATAATCACTATGGCCTTGGCCTTTCCAATTCCTCTGAATTTAACAAGATTTTGAACGCTTAACTTTGACAGCGCAGCTAAGTCATGACCTGTTTCAGACAGTATCCTTCTGGATATAGCCAAAGCAGTATCCTTTCTGTTACCAGATCCAATTAAAATCGCAAGAAGCTCGGCATCCGACAAAGCCAAACATCCTTTTAAAAATAATTTCTCTCTGGGTTGGTCATCTTCATTCCAATCTTTTATGATCATGACTTTTCTATTTTATTGTCATTATTGTCTAGAGATCAACCTATGGGTATAAAGAAAAATAATACATTTGTACTTTCAATAGTATGAATTCCAAACTGACCATTCTGTTTATTGAAATGTTCAATCAATAAAAAAAACATGAAAATAATTATTGCAGGGGCCGGAGAAGTGGGATTTCATTTATCGAAACTGCTTTCTTATGAGTCGCATGAAATCATTCTTATAGACAAAGACAAGGATAGGTTACTTTACGCAGATTCAAAATTGGACATCAAAACACTGCAATTCGACGCCACATCAATTAGCGCGCTGAAACAAGCCAATATTCAAAATTCTGATCTTTTTATTGCGGTAACATCTTCCGAAACAACGAATATCACTGCATGTATGATCTCAAAAAAACTTGGAGCAAAAAAAACCATTGCCAGAATCAGCAACTCTGAATTTACAGAGAATAAAGATGAAATTAATTTTTCGGAATTAGGTATCGATGAATTGATATCTACAGAAGAACTGGCCACTCATGAGATAAAATTGCTACTCGAAAAAGTTACTTTTAACGAAACACACGAATTTGAAGGGGGTAAACTGACCATGGTGGCAATGATCCTTTCGAGATCGGCTCCCTTTGTTGGAAAATCGGTCGCTGAAACCGCTGGGATTTATGCAGGCATTAATTTTATGCCCATTGTCATTAAAAGAAAAAATACAGGGGAAACCATAATTCCTCGTGGGGATACTATTTTCAAAGTAGGAGATCAAGTATATTTTATTACACTGGAAAAAGGAGTAGAAGAATTGAATCGTTTGTCGGACGTAAAAAACAAATATATTAAAAATGTCTTAATTCTTGGCGGCAGTAAGATCGGTGAGAAAACCGCAAGAGATCTTTGTGATAAGAACCTAAATATCACTTTGATAGAATATAATAAAAAAAGAGCCATTGAATTGGCCGAAGAGCTTCCCAATGCCTTGGTCATATACGGTGACGGTAGGGATGTAGATTTGCTCGAGGAGGAAAATGTGTCAGAAATGGACGCTGTAGTTGCGGTTACCGGAAGATCAGAAACCAATATTATGTCTTGTTTAGTTGCCCAGTCGAAAGGTGTTGAACGAACCATTGCACTTGTACAGAATGTCGACTATTTTAGCCTCAGCAAGAACATTGGAATTGATACGTTGATCAATAAAAAACTCCTTGCCGCCAACACTATTTTCAGATACATCAGAAAGGGTGAAGTATTGGAAATGACAATTTTGAATGACGTTAATGCCGAAATACTTGAATTCAAAGCGCACAAGAATTCTAAAATCACAAAAAAATCCATTAAAGATTTAAAATTCCCCAGAAATGCTATTATTGGAGGAGTTATAAGGGATAACACTGGTCTTATTGCCCTGGGAGATTTTAAAATAAAGGAAGATGATAAAGTAGTAGTTTGCTGTTTTCCAAAGACCATTTCCAAGGTTGAGCGATTCTTTAACTGATCACTAAATGAGAAAATTCAATTTTAAGATCATACTTCAACTCATGGGCATTCTGCTTTTGTTCAATGGAGGTTTTATGCTTGTTTCGGGTCTGGTTAGCTGGTACTTTAATGATGGTGCCTTGAACGGTATTCTTCTTGCAGGTGGCTTAACCCTTTTTATTGGTCTTCTTTTGAGATTTGCAACCAAAGGTTTTGAAAAAAAAATCAAAAAGCGTGAAGGCTATCTGGTGGTCACACTTGGCTGGATCACAATGTCATTATCAGGGACCCTACCCTATATATTTACGGGTGCGATCCCTTCTTTTACAGATGCCTTTTTTGAAACAATGTCGGGATATACCACAACAGGTGCATCCATTATGAATGATATTGAGATTATGCCTCAAAGTATATTGTTCTGGAGAAGTACAACACATTGGATCGGAGGTATGGGAATCATTGTTCTGGCTATCGCTATACTCCCTTTATTAGGAATTGGGGGTATGCAAATGTTTGCCGCTGAAGCACCTGGCCCTTCGGGTGATAAATTACATCCAAGAATAACCGATACTGCGAAACGATTGTGGTTTCTTTATTTCGGCCTTACCCTTGCTGAAGCTATATTTCTAAAACTTGCCGGAATGGGTTATTTCGATGCTATTAATCATGCGATGAGCACCTTATCAACCGGTGGGTTTTCAACCAAAAATTCGAGTATTGCTTTTTGGAACGACCAACCTTTGATTCAGTATATTATCATTTTTTTCATGTTCGTAGCGGGTACCAACTTCGTACTGAGTTATTTTGCTTTTAAGGGTAACTTTAAAAAATACACTGAGGATGAGGAGTTTAAATATTATTTCATCAGCATCGTTACAATCACACTGATTGCGACCCTTGTCATTTATTTTTATGCGGAAGTATCGATAAATCCGACAGATATCCAACTCATAGCTCACCCTATGGTATATGGAGAATTAGAGAGTTCCTTCAGGCACGCTATGTTTCAAGTAATTGCAATCATCACGACCACAGGCTTTGTATCTGCTGATTATACCGTTTGGACCCCTTTTCTTACTGTAATGTTCCTGATCATGATGTTCCTGGGTGCTTCAGCAGGATCTACAGCAGGTGGCGTCAAGATTGTTAGACATATTATTATGATCAAAAATGGCTTTCTTGAATTCAAAAGAAGTCTGCACCCGAATGCCATAGTACCTGTGCGTTATAACACCAAAACAGTTACCCCTGGCATCGTTTTTAACATCATGGCCTTTTTTATTCTTTACCTCATCGTATTTGTCGTCGGTTCGTTGGTATTTAGTTTTATGGGTATCGATCTTATGACCTCTATAGGAGCGGCCGCCTCATCTCTTGGTAACGTAGGACCTGCTTTTGGTGAATTGAGCCCTGTGAACAATTATTCGAGTTTACCTGCTTTGGGCAAATGGTGGTCATCGATGCTTATGCTTTGTGGCAGGTTAGAATTATTTACAGTTTTGATAATTTTTACACCCTATTTTTGGAAAAATAACTAAGGTTAATCTAAAAAGTAATCTATTATTTCAAATTCATTAATTTGATCGGCATTTCTCGGAAGATTTATTTTGTAAATTCAGTAACTTGCACTTTACTAATTGAACCTATTTATGAAGATTGTTACGCCTTACATTCCTAAAAACAAAATTCGAATTGTTACCGCGGCCTCGTTATTTGACGGACACGATGCAGCGATCAATATTATGAGAAGAATCATTCAATCAACTGGCGTGGAAGTGATTCATCTTGGTCACGACAGAAGTGTTGATGAGGTTGTAAATACGGCTATTCAGGAAGATGCAAATGCAATTGCCTTGACATCGTATCAAGGAGGACATAATGAGTATTTCAAATACATGTATGACCTGCTTCAGGAAAAAGGTGGTTCGCATATAAAGATCTTCGGCGGGGGCGGGGGTGTAATTCTTCCCAAGGAAATAGACGATCTTATGAGCTATGGTATCACGCGCATCTACTCGCCTGATGATGGAAGACATATGGGCCTGCAGGGAATGATTAATGATATGATCGAGCAATGTGATTTTGACCCATCGCTCCTGAATGAAAATAATGGGACCATTGCGGAGCAATTGGAAAAGAACAATAAAAACACCATTGCCAGACTTATTTCTCTTGCCGAAAACCACCCAAAGATCTTTGAGAGTACCTTCGGGAATCTCGGTAAAAAAATAAACAATACACCTGTTTTGGGGATCACCGGTACTGGAGGTGCCGGAAAATCTTCTTTGGTAGACGAACTCGTGAGAAGGTTCCTGGTAGATTTTCCTGATAAAAATATTGGAATTATTTCGGTTGATCCCTCTAAAAGAAAAACTGGAGGAGCCTTACTGGGCGACAGGATAAGGATGAATTCTGTCAATAATGAGCGGGTGTATATGCGCTCACTGGCTACGCGGCAATCAAATCTTGCCCTTTCAAAGCATGTCAATGAAGCGGTTAATATTTTAAAAGCTTCTTCTTTTGACCTCATCGTTCTGGAAACTTCTGGTATCGGTCAGTCTGATACCGAGATACTTGATCATTCTGATCTTTCACTTTACGTGATGACTCCAGAATACGGTGCGGCAACACAGCTTGAAAAGATCGATATGCTTGATTTTGCCAATGTAATTGCCTTGAATAAATTTGATAAAAAAGGTGGACTCGATGCCCTGAGAGACGTAAAAAGGCAATATCAACGAAACCAACAACTTTGGGACAAATCAATTGACAGCATGCCTGTTTATGGAACAATTGCGTCTCAGTTTAACGATCCTGGTACGAACAATCTTTACAAACACATCATAGATCAGCTCAACAAAATTTCAGAAAGCGCGTTTAATTCGTCTTTGGAAGTAACTGGTGAACAAAGTGAAAAACAGTTTATCATCCCGCCGAAAAGAGTTAGGTATTTATCAGAAATATCTGATACAAATTCTCAATATGATCAATGGTGCAAAGATCAAAGTGCCATCGCTCAAAGCCTTTATGGAATCTATCTTACTTTGCAAAGTTTAAGAGGTGAAATCATTAGCCTGAATGCAAATGGTTTAAGTATAACTGAAACTGGCGACAAGTTAGATGAGAATACAAAGCCAGTCATTGAAAGATTGATGCATGAATTTAATGAAGTTAAGATGAATTTGACGGCGCATAACTGGGATTATATTACAGGTTTCGCAGCCAAAAAAAAGGAATATCAAAATGAGGTCTTCAAGTTCAAAGTAAGAGACAAGGTCATTGAAATAGAAACGCATGCCACTTCCTTATCTCAATTGAAGATTCCAAAAATTTCATTGCCTAAATACA
Source organism: uncultured Flavobacteriaceae bacterium (assembly GCA_964595535.1). GTDB lineage: Bacteria > Bacteroidota > Bacteroidia > Flavobacteriales > Flavobacteriaceae > Lutimonas. The sequence goes on from CAZQRD010000019.1 coordinate 21,300, forward strand.
AGGCTTGGGGTGATCTGTTGCTATGGATTCTTCAGGAGAATGTACCAGGTGAATTCCCATTTACGTCAGGAATCTACCCTTTCAAGAGAACAGGGGAAGATCCGACCAGAATGTTTGCCGGAGAAGGAGGACCTGAAAGAACAAACAGAAGATTTCATTATGTGAGTCTAAACGCACCTGCCAAAAGACTTTCAACTGCATTTGACTCAGTGACACTTTATGGGAACGATCCAGATCATCGCCCAGACATTTACGGTAAAATTGGCAATGCCGGCGTGTCTGTATGTTGCCTCGATGATGCAAAAAAATTGTACTCAGGATTTGAACTGACAAATCCGATGACATCGGTTTCCATGACAATAAACGGTCCGGCTCCAATGCTTTTGGGGTTTTTCATGAATGCCGCCATCGATCAGGAATGCGAAAAATACATTATCGATAATAAACTAAACAAGGAAGTAGAACAAAAAATTGACCATATATTTAAAGAAAAGGGGTTTGACAAACCTCAATATCAAGGCGACTTACCTGAAGGCAATAACGGTCTAGGACTTATGCTTTTGGGCGTAACAGGAAACGAGGTATTACCTGATACTATTTACAATAATATCAAAAGAGATACCTTATCAAAGGTTAGAGGTACTGTTCAGGCTGACATCCTTAAAGAAGATCAGGCACAGAATACCTGTATCTTTTCTACAGAGTTTGCCTTAAAAATGATGGGTGATGTGCAGGAATACTTTACTGAAAATGCTATTAGAAACTTTTATTCGGTTTCGATTTCGGGATATCATATTGCAGAAGCAGGAGCAAATCCTATCTCACAATTGGCTTTTACTCTTTCCAACGGGTTTACTTATGTAGAATACTATCTCAGCAGAGGGATGGATATTGATAAATTTGGACCCAATTTATCTTTCTTCTTTTCAAATGGGACAGATCCCGAATACGCGGTCATAGGAAGGGTGGCAAGAAGAATTTGGGCGAAGGCCATGAAACTTAAGTATGGAGCAAATGAACGGGCTCAAATGCTCAAATATCATATTCAGACTTCCGGAAGATCGTTACATGCTCAGGAAATTGATTTCAACGACATCCGGACGACCTTGCAAGCCCTTTATGCGATTTACGACAATTGTAATTCCCTTCACACCAATGCCTATGACGAAGCCATCACAACTCCTACCGAGGAATCAGTGAGAAGGGCCATGGCGATTCAATTGATCATCAACAAAGAACTAGGACTCGCTAATAATGAAAATCCTCTACAAGGTTCCTTTATCATTGAAGAATTAACTGATCTTGTTGAAGAAGCTGTTTATTTGGAATTCGACAAAATCACCGAGCGAGGAGGTGTATTGGGTGCTATGGAAACCATGTATCAAAGATCAAAAATTCAGGAAGAAAGCCTTTATTATGAAACCATGAAACACAATGGGGAAATTGAAATTATAGGTGTTAATACTTTTTTGAACAGTAAGGGTTCTCCTACGGTACTTCCACAAGAAGTTATTCGCGCTACGGAAACTGAGAAGCAACATCAAATCGAAGTCATTGAGAAGCTTCAACGGGCCAACAAGAAATTAAGTGAAAAGGAAATTAAAAAACTTAAAGAGATTGCGGTCAAAAATGGAAACATTTTCGAACAGCTCATGGAAGTCACAAAGGTTTGCAGTTTGGGACAAATCACTTCGGCTTTGTTCGAAGTCGGAGGACAATACCGTCGCAATATGTAAAAATATACTTCATACAAAATACGTGACACTTTTTTTGAAAAACAAAAAGTTGACAAAAAAAGGAATTAGGATAACTTTTGTAGATTTACGATAACTAATTAAAAAATCAATGAAAAGAATTTTACTTTCTTTAGCACTGGTCATTCTTTCAAGTTTTTTAATGACATCATGCCTCAAACTATCTGAAAAAGATATTCAGGGTCCAAATGCAGAAAACAGTTATGTAAGAGATCATTTTGCTAAACAAGAAGTGACTATAGAAATGAGGGATGGAATCAAGCTTCATACAAGTATTTACAGTCCTAAAGACACATCCAAAACATATCCGATCTTATTAAAAAGAACTCCTTATAGCTGCAAACCCTATGGGGAAAGTGAGTACCCCTCTAGTCTAAGCCCGAATAAATACATGATGAAACAAGGGTATATAGTTGTTGTTCAAGATGTAAGAGGAAGATGGATGAGCGAAGGAACCTATGACAATATGAGGGCTTATATTCCGAATAAGGAATCAGATCTTGACATTGATGAAAGTTCCGATACCTATGATACAATTGACTGGCTGGTGAAAAATGTGAAAAAAAATAATGGCAATGTTGGTACCTGGGGCATTTCTTATCCGGGCTTTTATTCCACTTATTCTGCCATCGACGCCCACCCGGCCTTAAAGGCCGCTTCGCCACAGGCCTGTATTGGTGATTTCTTTTTTGATGACTTTCACCACAATGGTGCCTATTTATTGAGTTACTTCAGGGCAACGACTTTGTTCGGCACGCCAAAAGACAAACCAGTTGACACTGCATGGTATAAAACCCCTGATCTAAAAACTGAAGATCAATATCAATTCTTTCTTGACGCAGGGCCATTGAGTAATCTCAATAAATATTTTCAATATGAGAGCATAGACAATCCTAGTTTGAGAAAAGAAGATATAGTTGATGACTTTTTTTGGCAGGAACTGATAGACCACCCAAATTATGACAGTGTTTGGCAAAAAAAAGGAATCATCCAACACCTGAAAAATATCAAGCCTTCAGTGGCTACAATGATCGTTGGTGGCTGGTTTGATGCAGAAGACTTATACGGACCTCTCGAAACATATAAAACGATTGAAGCCAATAACCCAGATAATTATAACACCATTGTTTTCGGCCCCTGGGACCATGGGGGTTGGTCCAGATCCAAAACTAGAAATGTTGTGGGTAACTATTATTTTGGTGATTCTATTTCGGATTTCTTTCAGCAAGAAATAGAATCGCGCTTTTTTGAACATTTTTTAAAGAATAATGGCGATCACAATTCAGGACTTCCAGAGGCCTATGTATTTGACTCAGGTAAAAAAAGCTGGAGCACTTTTGAGAGTTGGCCTCCAGAAAATGTTTCAAAGCAAAAATATTATTTAACTGAAAATCAAAAGCTTTCAAGGAGTAATGAGAAAGAAACAAAGGTTTCATTTGTCAGTGACCTCAAAAAACCTGTTCCCTACTCTGAAGACATTAAAACAGTATTTATACCAAGGAAATACATGACTGATGATCAAAGATTTGCAGCAAGAAGGCCCGATGTATTAGTCTTTGAAACTGAAGTTCTTGAAGAGGATATGACCCTTGCTGGAGGCATACTGGCTGAACTTCAAGTGGCGACCACAGGAACAGATTCTGACTGGATCGTTAAAGTGATCGATGTTCATCCGGTAGATACTAAAAATAATAACGAAGACCTTCAGAATCACCTGAAAATGAGCAACTATCATTTAATGGTGAGAAGCGAAGTTATGCGAGGAAAGTTCAGAAACAGTTTTTCTGAACCCGAACCTTTTTTAGCTAATCAAAAAACACCTGTTACTATTAAATTACAAGATGTTTTCCATACGTTCAAAAAAGGGCATAAGCTTCATATTCAGGTCCAAAGCACTTGGTTTCCGCTGATAGATCTGAATCCTCAAACCTATGTTCCAAATATTTTCAAGGCAAAAGAAGGTGATTTTCAAACCCAGACACATACAGTATACTCTTCATCTTCTATTGAATTAACCGTTTTGAATTGATCCATGTCTAACCATGACCATAGAACATTAGGTCAACGTATAAAAACAATGGTGTTTTTAGCAGCACCGATACTGTTTTTATATCTTGTATTCTTTGTGGATCTTGACAAAAACAACCCTGCTATTACGTATACATTGGCGGTGGCCTTATTAATGGCTTTGTGGTGGATCACCGAGGTCGTTCCTCTTGCTGTGACCTCATTGCTTCCCTTTGTTCTTTTTCCAATACTTGGCGTCATGAATGGGAAGGTTGTAGCATCCAATTATTTTAATGATGTTATTTTCTTATTTCTTGGTGGCTTTTTGTTCGCCCTTGCCATGCAGAAATGGAATCTTCATCGAAGAATAGCCTTAAAACTCCTATTATTGGTTGGAAGCAGTCCGGCAAGGATTATGCTGGGTTTTATGCTTGCCACATCTTTTTTATCTATGTGGATATCAAATACAGCAACTACCATGCTTATGGTTCCAATTCTTATGTCGATCATCTTGAAATTTGAAGAGCTTAACAAAAGTAGTAATATTAGTTCATTTTCAACTGGTCTCCTTCTGGCTGTTGCTTATAGTGCATCCATTGGTGGTATCTCAACTTTAGTAGGTACACCACCAAACCTTTCATTTGCAAGAATTTTCGTTATTTATTTTCCAGATGGACCTGAGATTTCATTTGCTTCCTGGTTCTTTTATGCCTTTCCAATTGTCATTGTATTACTGACGATAACATTTGGATATTTGTACCTGGTTTTTATAAAAAACCAATCTGGAAAATGGACACATATTGATACACAGGATATCGAATTGGAATACAAATCTCTTGGACCTTGGGTGCAAGAACAAAGAATTGTTGCCGTACTTTTTGTTTTACTGGCAGCACTTTGGTTTACAAGAGCGAATATAGACGTCGGTTTTTTTGTAGTGAAAGGCTGGTCGAATATTTTTGAAAACCCTAAGTTTTTGAATGATGGAACAGTTGCGATAACGATCTCGATAATACTATTTCTCATCCCTTCCAAAAACTCGAAAAGTAAATTTATAATGGACTGGAAAACCGCAGAAAAAATCCCGTGGGAAATCATTTTATTGTTTGGAGGAGGTTTTGCCCTAGCCAGTGGATTCAAAGAGTCAGGACTATCCCAATGGTTCGGTGATCAATTGATCTGGCTAAAAGATGTGCACCCTTTTCTTATCATCTTGTCAGTATCTCTTTTGATTACTTTTCTTACCGAACTAACCTCCAATGTTGCCACAGTAGAAACCTTTCTACCGGTCTTAGCGGGTTTAGCTATGAGTATTGAAATCAATCCGCTACTGTTTATGTTGCCAGCAACCATCTCGGCTTCACTGGCATTTATGTTACCTTCTGCAACTGCCCCAAACGCTATCATTTTTGGCACCAAAAGATTAAAAGTTCTGGATATGTCAAGAACGGGTCTTGGCCTTAATTTTATAGGTATTATAATAGTTTCCTTCGTCACTTATTACCTGGCGATCTTTATTTTTAATATTTCACTTACAGATTTTCCTTCATGGGCAGCAAAATAATTAAGAGCTATTTAACAAGCTTTATTAAAGACTTTTAATATCTTGACGTATCAATTGAATCTCTTTTGAAAATCATTCGTATCATACCGGTATTTTTTGTTTGTATCAACCTCTTTTCTCAAGCAGATATTTATAGTAAAGGCAGCGTTCTAGATAGCATTTGGGTAGATAAAAAATTAAATGAAAGCTTGACGTTTTATGCTCCAGAATCATATAATGCCTCAAGATCCAGTCCTGTAATTTTTATTTTCGAGCCAATGGCCAGAGGAAAAACTGGCATTGAACCATTTATTTTGACCGCTGAGACTTACGGCTATCTTCTTGTCTGTTCAAATAACACTAAGAATGGTCCATATGACGACAATTATGAAATTGCGGATAGATTGTTTAATAAAATCACTTCCGAACTAAATATCGATTCCAAACGGATCTATACCGCAGGTTTTTCTGGAGGTGGCCGACTCGCTTCGATGATTGCTGTAAAAAGCGATCAAATTCAAGGCGTTGTTTCCTGTGGTGCCGCTTATAACCTGAACTCCGGAAATTTGCCGAGTATACAAAGGTTTTCCTTTGCCGCCATTATGGGAGAGGAGGATATGAACTATTCTGAATTGACCTTTACTGATAAATATTTGGATAAAATAAATCTCTCACATGAGTTTTTCACCTTTGACATCAATCATCGCTGGCCAGACCAAGATCAAATACTTATGGCTTTTGACTGGATGCAAATAGAAGCTTATAAGAACCTCTTAATGCCCTTGGATGAACTCATTGTTCAAAGCATCTATAAAAAGTACTATCATCAGGCACAATTAAAAGAAAACGATAAGCAGCTCCTTGCCTCAGCAAATGAATACCGCCGCATCCTAAATAGTTTTAACCGTTACTATCAATTGGATTCTATCAGGAGAAAAATGGATCTTTTAACTCAAAGTCAGCCCTATAAATCACAGAAAAAAAAGAATGAATCGCTTTTGGAAACTGAGAAAAGTCTTACTTATGACTTTCTAAATCGATTTGGATCAGACATAGAAAAAAAATCATATGGTTTAGGGTGGTGGAAAAATCGGATTGAAAAACTCAAAAAGAAACAAGAATCTACTACATCAATTATGGAGCAAAAGATGTATACGCGTCTCTTATATCGCTTATATGCCTATGCTATTGAAACTGTTAATTATACCGACCAGATCAAAACCTTGGAGCAAAGGATGTTTTGCTATGATCTGTGCATTTTAATTTATCCGGGCTATCATACCCCTTACCTAAGGCAAATTGGAATTGCAGTGGCTTTGGATAAGCCTGATTTAGCACTTGATTATTTGGAAACATTACTGAATTCAGGATACAGCAATATGGAGTTTCTTCTTAATAATTTGCCTGTTCATGCACTCCAAAATAACAATCGATTTAAAAAACTGATGGAACAAAACTAAATGATCATGGAACGAAACAATTTAACTGACGTATTTGGAAGCGCCATCAAGGATTATTACGCCGGAGAGGAGGCTATAATTGAAACCTATTCGTCCATTGGAGGCTGGGATAAGTTACCAGTAAAATATTTATTTCGATCTTTTGACAACATGCCCGTTATCGAACAAACTGCCCTTAATATGGTATCAGGAAGTGTTTTGGATCTTGGATGCGGGGCAGGAAGCCATTCTCTTTATCTGGAAAAAAAAGGTGTAGAGGTCAAAGCTATAGACATATCAGAAGGTGCCATAGAGGTGTGCAAATTAAGAGGATTGAAAAATGCAGAATTGACCAACCTTTGGGACCTAAAGGATCTTAAATTCGATAGTATTTTATCGTTAATGAATGGTGCGGGTATTTGTGGCTCCATGAATCGAGTACCAGAATTTTTAAATCATTTAAAATCCCTGCTTCTCCCAGAAGGTCAAATTTTAATCGATTCTTCTGATGTCATTTACATGTTTGAAGATGAAAATGGGGAGGCAGATCTTTCGGAAATTGATCACTACTATGGAGAGGTTGAATTCCAATCAAAATATCTCGGGGAAAACAGCGGTTTGTATCCTTGGCTGTATATCGATTTTTACAATTTGCAACAACAGGCCTTCAATCTCAATATGAAATGTGAACTGGTTAAAAAAGGATCTCATTACGACTATCTGGCAAGGATAAGCAATTCAAAATAGTTCAGGCGGATTCCTTTCTTTGCAAGGCCAGTAAAATTAAACAGGCGATTAAACAAATACCGGCCATAAGAAACCAGGTTGCCTCAAATCCAAATCGGGCAGAAAATTGCATACCTATATTGGGACCCAAAATATGAGCCACTGAAAATGACATACTGTACATAGCCATATAGGCTCCCTGATTACCCAGTTTTGACCTGTTTAGAGCGTACGAATTAGAAAAAGGAAAGCCCAACATTTCCCCAAAGGTCATAAAAATAATGCCTATAATGGCCATCCCGATCCAGGGCCCTATGTTTAGCGCAAGAAAGCTTAACAAGAGTAAAAACGATCCGCCAATGACGATTTTTATACTTTCCAGTTTTCCCTTCTCCAGAGAATGAACGATGGGCATCTCCAATAGAAAAATCAACAATCCGTTCAAGGCCAGTATCAGCCCTATTTTATCTTCATTCATTCCAAGTCTCTGACTATAATACAAGGGTATCGTAGAAAAATACTGCATAAAGGTAAAACCGATCAAAAACATAGCAAACCAGAATACTAGATAACGACCATCTTTATAGGGCGATAATTTTGGAAGCTCCATGTGCTTATTCGGCTTCTTCACCTGGCTTTTCTGACTCAAATATCTGATGATGATCAATCCTGCAATCAAACAAGTTAAACCGTCAACCCAAAAGAGGCTTCGGTAACTTACATAAGTGATCAGTAATCCACCCAGAGCAGGGCCCATGGAAAATCCAAGGTTGATCGCCAATCTGATCAGGGTTACTGAGCGGGTTCTGTTATCATCTTCACTGTAATCATCAAGGGCCACCCAAACTGCGGGTCTAAATGTATCTGCAAAAATAGTCAGAGAAAATATTCCGAGGCATAACATGTAAAAACCAGTAATATACTGAATGGCAAAAAAAACCAATCCGGTACCCAGTAAACTCAAATACATCACTTTATAATACCCTATTCTGTCAGCCAATTTTCCACCAATAAAAACCCCCGCTAGAGATCCGAAACCGTAACAAGACATTATCCATCCTACCTGCTCAAGTGAGAATTCAAGAAAGTTTGTGAGGTACAAGGATAGAAATGGTACCACCATGGCACCTGTTCTATTGATGAGCATGGTAAGTGCCATCAACCAGACTTCTCTGGATAATCCCTGGTAGGGTTTGATGATCCGTTTTAACATGGGACAAATATAAGTTTTATCAAAATCGTGAAATTAAATTTGTATCAAATAAATTTATTGGTCCATAGAAACTCAATATCTTCCGAATATTTATAAGTATATTTGGTTAAAAGCTACCTCATGAAAATACACTTTTTACTTATGTCACTTTTATTCGTTTCGGTTCTTCATGCCCAGGAATCCAAGAATATCAAAGAAGCAAAGAAATTTCAGAAAAAATTGAATAGCGAATTTGCCAGTAAGGAGGAATCTCCATTGACCGATGAAGATCTGGCAGTTTTTGAATCGCTTGAGTTCTTCCCTATTGACAGTAATTTAATGGTTACAGCCAAATTAACTTTTCACAAAGACAGCAAATCCTTTCAGATGAAAACTACCACAGATAGATTACCGGTATATAAATTGTACGCCACGGCAAGTTTTCAATTAAATGAAAAAAACTATACCTTGGAAATATATCAAAATGAAAAATTGATGTTAACGCCTGATTATGAAGATTATTTGTTTTTACCTTTTACTGACCTAACCAATGGGGAGAGTAGTTATGGGGGCGGAAGATATATAGATCTTGAAATTCCCGAGGGTGAAAATATCATCTTAGATTTTAACCAGTCGTATAACCCCTACTGTGCGTACAACAGTAAATTTTCATGTCCGGTTCCTCCAAAAGCAAATTATTTAGATACAGAAATCAAGGCAGGGGTTAAGTCTTTTAAGCATTGATCCATTAAAATAACTTTACCAGATAAATTCCCAAAAAGACAGCCGCAATTCCAAATATAAAGGTTCCGGCAAGATAGGGAATCATGGTAAAATAATCATTCCCCTTTATGAACAGGTGGTTTTCATAGGCAAAGGTTGAAAATGTGGTAAATCCACCACAAAACCCAGTGGCAAGCAACAAGGAATGGTTTTGATTCAACATTCCTATTCTCTCTGAATAACCAAGTATCATTCCTATGAGAAGACTTCCTAATACGTTGGCCAATAAGGTTCCAAAAGGTATGGCATTTTCAAAATTGTTCAGTTTTAGACTGAGCCAATATCTTGCAACACTGCCCAATCCACCTCCAAGAAATACCAGTAATACCTGTTTCATTTTACATCATTCTAAAATTACGCTTCCAGCCTGCCTCCAGCTCCATTTACCAGTGATTGTCCCCTTTTTAAGAGTTACAATGCCCGGATTAGATCTGACGATAGTTTTTAAGGTTGTCTCATCGCAAAATAACAGCTCGAAATCCAACTCATACTCCTTTTTAATCTTTTCATAATCTTCCTGTGTTGAGGCAGAGAAACAATAAACCGTATATCCCATTTCCATGGCACGTTCAGAAAGGTCCTTGATTTTGTGCATGCCATTAGAACTTGTTAGTGTTAGATTATACGCTACGACGAGCATGAGTTTTTCCTTTTCCATCAGTAGTTCGGTGAAATCCTCTCCTCCATTTTCCATTGTAAAGTCATGTATTGGAGGCGTATAACCTTCTTTTAGGGTTCTTGTTTTGCGATCCACAAAAGTTGCTCCTTCTATATTCCAAGGCTTATCTTCAGTTGTAAAGACTTTATCTTCACCATCCACTTTATAAATCCAGGTATCTTCATAAACCGATTTTTCAGCATCTTCGGGAATAAGCATACCTTCCTGAATATTCTTACCAATGGCATATGGCCTAAAATCAATGATAGGCAAATAACGAAGCACATAAAATGCAATTCCAACAAATGCAATAAATGAAATCACACTTACTGTTTTAGCGAATGTTTCAGTTGCAATGGGTTGAATATCATAGACTCTTATTACCAAATAGAACACCATAACTATGAGTATAACATTTTTATAAAACGTCTCCCAAGGTGTTAACGTTATGGCATCTCCAAAGCAACCACAATCAGTAACCTTATCATAATACGCTGAATACCAAGTTAAAAAAAGAAATAATAAGCTTATCAAAAACAAACTCCAAACAGTAGTTTTACGCTTAAAGCCCACTAAGAGCATTACCCCCAGCATGATTTCAGCAAGAATGAGTATGATAGAAAACTGTAAAGCGAATGGGCTTAAAAACTCCAGGTTCAACACATCTGCGCCAAAATATTCCTCAAATTTATAGGCCGATCCTAAAGGGTCCACCAATTTTACAAATCCCGAAAATATAAAAGTTATAGCAACTAGAAAACGGGCAATATGGGTTACAATACTCATGAAATCATGGTTTTATTCATTCATTAATATCAAGGCAAAAATAGCATAGTTGATCATATCCTGATAATTGGCATCGATCCCCTCAGATACAAGCGTTTTCCCCTGATTATCTTCGATCTGCTTAACTCTTAATAATTTTTGAAGAATCAGATCAGTTAAGGAATTCACTCTCATATCACGCCAAGCTTCCCCATAATCGTGATTTTTATTTTCCATCAAGGCTTTTGTTTCCTCAATATGCTTATCATATAACTTGACAGCCACATCAACATTTAGATCAGGCTGTTCAACAACACCAAGTTCCAACTGAATAAGGGCCATGATAGAATAGTTGATGATTCCTACAAACTCAGGAATTTCATCTTCATCCACTTTACGTGTTGTATTTTCCTGAAGTTGCCTGATTCTTTGTGCCTTGATAAATATCTGATCGGTCAATGAAGGGAGTCTTAAAATTCTCCAGGCACTGCCGTAGTCACTCATTTTATTTATAAAAAGAGAACGGCATTTAGCCGTTATCTCATCATATTGTTTAGACGTATTCTGCATGTATATTGAAATCAGAGAATTTGAATTTTTGTCAAAACGAATTTATAAAAATCTCATGATATAATACCGCCGGTTTGCTTATTTTTACAAAATATATACTTTGTAAACCCTTATAAAATGAAACGTATAGCAGTATTTTGTGGTTCGAGTAAAGGCTTCAATGGAGATTATGCCAAAGCCGCTGTCGATTTAGGTAACCAATTCTCCAAGGAGGGCATCGGCTTGGTATATGGAGGAGGGAAAATTGGTATTATGGGGGTGATTGCAGATACGATGATCAAAAATAATTCAGAAGTCATTGGAGTGATTCCTGGTTTGCTAAAACACGAAGAAGTGGCTCATACGAAAATATCACAGATGATTGTGACCAGAAAAATGTCGAAAAGAAAGGTCAAAATAAGTAAACTGGTAGACGGTTATATAGCCTTACCAGGTGGCTTTGGTACGCTTGATGAAATTTTCGAAGCCCTAACTTTAGGACAACTGGGAATTGAGAAAAAAGCCATAGGGATATTAAATACCAATAATTTTTTTCATCATACCTTACTGCAACTGGATCATATGGTGAAGGAAGGGTTTTTAAAACAGGAAAACCGGAATATGATCATTGTAAGTGACTCTGTTGAAGATTTGATATATAAAATGAAATCCTATAAGGCACCGGTTTTAAGTAAAGTAATAAATAAGGTAGCCAGCTGATAATTAAGATACAAATATGTTCATCAATTGTAAAGGCCATTTAATAGATCTAAAATCACCAAAGGTCATGGGAATACTTAACCTGACCCCTGATTCTTTTTATGATGGCGGTACATCCAAATCAAAAAAGGGGATCATCAAGCAGGTTGGAAAAATGCAAATTGAAGGCGCCACATTTATTGATATTGGTGCATATTCCTCAAGACCTAATGCAAAAGATGTTTCTGAAGAAGAGGAACTTTCCAGACTATTGCCTGTACTTGAGTTACTCGTAAAAGAATACCCAGATGTATTCATTTCGATTGATACATTTAGAAGTCGAATTGCAAGAGAGGCCATTGATAGAGGAGCCTGCATGATAAACGATATTTCTGCCGGGTCTTTGGATGATCAAATGTTCTCTACAGTTGCCCAATTTCAAGTGCCTTACATCATTATGCATATGGTTGGGACTCCACAAACCATGATGCAAAATATCAAATACAATAATCTCATTAAAGACATCATTTTCTATTTTTCTCAAAAAATATTTCAGCTTCGTGAACTTGGTGTAAATGACCTTATCATTGATCCGGGATTCGGATTCAGTAAAACTCTTGATCAAAATTTTGATTTACTGCAAAAATTGGATCTATTTAAAAGTTTGGATCTTCCTATTCTTGCCGGGTTATCAAGAAAATCAATGCTTTACAACTTACTGGAACTAGAGCCTAAACAGACTCTAAATGCCACCACTTCAGCGAATACTATCGCCTTGATGAAGGGAGCTACTATCCTTCGGGTGCACGATGTTAAGGAAGCTGTGGAAGCTGTTAGAATATTTGAAAAAATGACAAATAGAGCTCCAGCATGATCAAAAGACCTTACTTTATACTCCTTATAGCATTTGTTTTAGTGACTGGCTGCCAAAAAAAAGCCGTTCAATTAGCGCTGATCGATATTCCGGGCCTTTCTGAAATCCAAAATCATTCAAGTATATGGATTTTTATGGAAGCCGAAAACGGTGATACAATAGCCCGAATGAACAAAAATAACAAGATACTGAATACACATTGGATATTCAATATTGACAGGAGGTTACGAATGAAAGAGGTGGTTCCCCTATTGATAAAAATGCAGGAAAACCGAAATAAGGATTCCATGCATAAAAAAGAAGGGATGAATAATTATTTTAGTTATGCAGATACCTCTTCCGAAAATATTTCTTTAGCACTTTTCACCCAAATCACTTTTAAATTAAATTCAGACGCTACTACTACTGTAAATAGTCATGTAGGTGATTCTTGTTCAATCATCGTGGAAATTAAAGATAAATTAGTAAAGATTAATGATCAGATCATAACCTTGGATGAGCTTCAAACAGTATTAAAAGAGGAAAAAAAAAATAAAATCGTTGAAGAGTTCAAGGTCATTCTGGCTTACGATGATCAGACACTTTTTCAGGATTATTTGCATACCAAGGTCTACCTTATGGCAAATGAGATCTTGTGTGATTCAAACGAATATTTATATACTGTAAAATAATTCATACATTTACAAAAACTCGCTTAGAATTGGATCAAATTAATTTTTTAAACATCACCTTTTTAGACATTCTTGACATTGTTTTAGTTGCTGTTTTACTTTTTTATATTTTTCGGTTAATCCGCGGAACCGCGGCCATCAATATCTTTATTGGGATAGCAATTATCTATCTTATTTGGAAACTCACACAGGCCCTTGAAATGGAATTACTGAGTGATATACTCGGAAAATTTCTCGGAGGTGGTTTTATCGCATTGATTATTGTATTTCAACAAGAGATCAGAAAATTTTTACTGATGGTGGGATCTACGAATATTGCCTCTAAAAAAGGTATCCTTAAACATTTGAAAATTTTTAAGACCGAAATGGCGGCCAACAGTCATATTGATGATATCGTGTCTTTTTGCGAGGAAATGGGAAAGATTAAAACCGGAGTTCTGATTGTCCTGCAAAGAAACAATAGTTTGGAATTTGTGAAAATGACGGGAGATGCCATGGAAATAAAGGTTAATAAACCCATTTTAAAGAGTATCTTTTACAAAAACAGTCCGCTTCATGACGGCGCCATTGTAGTTGAGAATGATCTGATCACGGCTACAAGAGTTATTCTTCCGATAGAAAACACCATTGAAATTCCGGCCCATTTCGGACTAAGACACAGAGCTGGTTTGGGAATCACAACGCGTACTGATGCTCTTGCTCTTATAGTTTCTGAAGAATCAGGGCAAGTATCCTACATCAATAATGGAGCGTTTATCTTGTTTGAAGATTTTTCTGAATTGACCGAGATCGTAAAAGACGACCTCAACTAGGTCAAGGGAAAGGATTAACTGGCTTTTTTCTGAACAAACTGGATATTGTATAGCTTGCTGTAATACCCTTTTTTGTCAAGCAACTCTGTATGGCTTCCCTGTTCAACAATAATACCATCCTCCATCACAATGATCTTGTCTGCTTTTTGAATCGTTGCAAGACGGTGTGCAATAATAATGGACGTTCTGTTTTTAGTTATCTTTTCGGTTGCATCCTGAATAAGTTTTTCTGAATGCGAATCAATTGATGAGGTGGCTTCATCAAGTATCAGGATTCCTGGTTTACTTACAGACGCCCTTAGAAAAGCGATCAACTGTCTTTGACCAACTGATAACATGACACCTCTTTCTTTGACGTTATAATCATAACCCCCAGGCAAGGACATGATAAAATCATGTATGCCAATAACTTTGGCTGACGTTTGAACTTCTTCCAATGATATGGAATTATCTTTTAAGGTAATATTATTATAAATACTATCCGAAAAAAGAAAAACATCCTGTAACACAACCGCAACCTGATCTCTCAGTTCATGCAATCTATACTCACTTATATCAACATCATCTATTTCAATACTTCCCTTGTCAATCTCATAAAAGCGATTGAGTAAATTAATAATGGTTGATTTTCCAGCTCCTGTAGCTCCTACTATGGCTACAGTTTCACCAGGTTTCACTTCAAAAGAAATGCCTTTAATCACTTCTTCTTTAGGAATATAACTAAAACGAACATCTTTGAAATTTACTTTGCCTTTAAAGGTACCTATCACTACTTTTCCTTTGTCGTTTTCGCTCTCATTTGCATCGATGATCTTAAACACCCTTTCGGCTGCAACCATTCCCATTTGAAGCGTATTAAATTTATCTGCGATTTGTCTTAAGGGTCTGAACAGCATATTATTCATCATGATAAAGCTGATGATCTCACCTGCTGAAACCGAATTACTGGTAGCCGCATTCAGTCCTCCGTACCATACTACCAATCCTATGGCTATAGAAGGTAAAACTTCTGCTATAGGGAAGAATATCGAATTGTACCATACTGTCCTGATCCATGCCTTTTTATGTTTTTCATTGATACTACGAAATTTATCGTACTCAATCTTTTCACGTGAAAATAATTGAATGATTCTCATTCCCGTAATACGTTCTTGCACAAAAGTATTCAGGTTGGATACCTCCGTTCTAACATCTTGAAATGCAGATTTCATGGCCTTTTGAAAAATCTTCGTAGCGAAAATAAGTATGGGTAGAATGGCAAATACGATCAAAGCCAACTGCCAGTTCATAAAAAGCATTACCAAGGCGATGACAAACATTTTTAAAAGATCACTTATAATCATGAATAAGCCTTGGCCGAATACACTCGCAATGGTTTCAATATCCGACACTACTCTTGTAACAAGTTTCCCAACCGCCGATTTATTGAAATATTGCATTTTAAAATAAAGCAAATGCTTAAAAAGCTGGGTTCTCATGTCTCTTATAATGTTTTGACCCAGCCAATTGGCAAAATAAATAAATAAAAATTGGAACAAAACTTCAAACACAAGTACCAAGAGCATTATACTAGTGAATAAAACAAGCTGCTCCGAATTCTTGTTAAAAATAGAATCGTCAATGATTCTTTTTAACAGTATGGGCCTCACTGCGGCAAAGAGCGCCACAGACAAAACTGCAACAACGGAAATTCCAAATTGAAGTTTGTAATATCTGGCATAGTTCATCAGCCTTGTGAACAACTTTAGGTCATACACCTTTCCAATTACCTTTTTATTTTCTTCCTTGTTTTTAGACATACTTATTCAATGAAAATTTCCTTGGGATAACTCACTTTAGTTAAATACAAGCCTTTGGCTTTCACAGATGCACCGGCCTTCGTTCTGTCTCTCGATTCTATAACAGTTTTGAATTCATCTATACTCATTCTTCTTTTACCAACTTCAAGCAATGTGCCTACAATTGCCCTCACCATATTTCTCAAAAACCTATTCGCAGATATGTGAAAGGTTAAATTCTCTCCCTCCCCTTGCCAATATGCCTCACTGATCGAACAATCAAATGTTTTTACATCAGTTTTGTTTTTTGAAAAGCACTTAAAATCAATATGATCCAGTAAGAGTAATGCCGCCTTATTCATACTATCTACATCAAGATCGGTTTGAGACAGCTGTACACTCAGGTCGCTTTCAAAAACATTTTTAACCAAGGATATACGGTATTGATAACTTCTGGAAACCGCAGTAAATCTTGCATGAGCCTCCTCCTTTACCCTAGCTACTCGAAAAATAGCTATATCCTTTGGTAAAAAAGAATTTAGCTTAAATTTTAACTTTCTTTTATCAATTGCTGCATCAACATCAAAATGAAAAAAGAACTGGCTTGCATGTACTCCAGAATCTGTTCTTCCACATCCCAGTATAGAAATATCTTGTTTCAGCAACAATGAAAGTGCCTTTTCAACGGTCTCCTGAACAGAAATTTCATTGGGCTGTATTTGCCAGCCATGGTAATTCTTGCCATGATAAGAAAGTTCTACAAAATATCTCAAAAACCTTTATTTTTACGCCGAACAAAGATACTTAATTTAATCAATACTCCTTTGGCACATAAAATTTTGCTATTATCCGACACCCATGGCTTTATCGATAAAAAAGTACTGAATTATTGCAAAGCAGTGGATGAAGTATGGCATGCCGGAGATATTGGAAATCTCGAAGTAATCAATAAAATTCAGGAAGTCAGCAGGCTAAGAGCTGTCTACGGAAATATAGACGATAAAGATATACGCAGTGAATTTCCTTTAGACAATAAATTTAAAGTCGAGGAGGTTAATGTCTGGATGACTCATATTGGAGGTTATCCATATCGCTATAATCCGAGAGTCAGAGAATCCATCACCTTACGTCCTCCTAAGTTGTTTATATGCGGCCACTCTCATATACTAAAGGTTCAGTATGATAAAAAACTTCATTTATTGCATATGAATCCTGGTGCAATCGGCAATCATGGATTTCATAAAGTTAAAACCATGCTGCGTTTTGAAATTGACAAAGCTGATATAAAAAATCTTGAGATTATTGAAATGAAAAGATAAGATTAAACTGCCTCCACCAGTTTAGATTGGAATACTGGAACCGATATAAAGATACTTGTACCCTCACCTTTTTTGGAATTGATATTGAAAACACCTTCCATAATTTTAATTCTGGCCTCAATATGACTCAGGCCCAAACCATCTTTTTTTCTTGCTTTATTGAGGTCGAATCCCTTTCCGTCATCAATAATCTGTATCAGTAATTTATCACCGTTCCTTTCCATAAGATTGATCGAAGCATTCTTAGCACTACTGTGCTTAAGAATATTATTAATGAGTTCTTCGATAATACTATAGATTTTGATCTCAAACTGTTGATTGTATCTTTTGATACCATTGTCATCACTGATGAACTGAATTTCTGAGTTCGAATATTTTTCACAAAGATCATGCACGGCAAAAGCCAGCCCAAATTTTAACAATACAGATGAAATCAGATCATGTGACAAATCTCTGATCTTTACAGAAGCTTCTTTAACAATTTCCTGAGCTTTTGATATTTCAACAGGAACATGAGAATTCAATTGAGCCTTCGAAGCCTGCAGATGCAAATTAGCTGAAGATAACAAGGCGCTTACGCTGTCGTGAAGAATCTCTGCAATAGATTTGCGTTCCTTCTCTTTAGCATCAATAGTAGCATTGATAATTCTGGTTTGCAGGTTACTATGGATTTGTTCAAGCTTGTTCTGTTCCTTTAATTTATAATTTTTATAGAAGACAAAAGCGAAAATAACAAAGATGAGTGTTACAAATGCCAAACCACCAAATAATACCTGAGCCCTAAAAGTTTTACTTTTTTCTTCTTCAGTTTTTTGTTCTTCAATGGCAAGATTATATTTGGCTTCAATCCCGGCAATATTTTCTGCCTGCTGATCATTATTCAATCGGGTTTTGAGCTTGTCTGACTTATAGAGATATTTATAAGCGTTTTCATAATCCCTTAAAGAGTCATATGTAACAGACAAATTTTCGTAGATAATCCTTTTAAGGTATTGTACATTTTTAGATGTATCCTGTTTTATTTTATCATATGCTTCAAAATAGTTGTCTATTGCTGTAGAATATTGATTTTCAAAATGATACAAATTACCTAAATTCACCTTGGAAAAGACAATCCCGATAATATCATTTTGTTCGATCCTAAGTTTTAAAGCTTTTCTGGCCCAACCTTTGGCTAAATCATAATTATCATTGTTTTGCGCAATTACCCCCAAATTATTATAGGCATTTGAAATTCTGGTTACAGTTTTTTCATTAACTGGGTAATAAGTAACTTTCCTGAAAAATATAGTAGCACTATCCTCTTCATTTTTGGAATAATAAAAACTTCCCAAACGGATCAAAGCTTTTGTAATTCCAATGGTATCCTTGTTCAATGTTGCCTTTTGAAGTGAAATGTTATTATAATAAATAGCTTTTTCAAAATTTTGGGAATCAGCAAATATTAGAGCCAAAAGATCTGCGTAATCAACATTTAAGGGAGAAAATGGCTGTCCTTTTAACCTTTCCAGTCCTTTTAACAATATTTCCATTGCCTTTTCCTTATTTCCTTGCTGGTAATACATCCTTCCGGATCTAAAGTCAAATGACAATTTTTCCTCAGAATTCCTTGAAAAAGAAAAAGTATTGAGTGTGTTATTGATGAGATAATTAGCCTTTACATATTCACCCCCGTCGATCAAGGAGTCAATTTGATATAATTTCTTGTCAACATAGGCCTTTTCCTGTTTACCTTCCTGGGCATAACTCGCGCTCCCAGACACCAAAAGTATAATCAGGGTTAGTAGTTTCCTGTAATGAAAAAATTGACTCGATATCAAATTATATAACCTCATTTTTCAAAGCAAATATAGCCAAACCCACACTATTTTTAACTTTTACTTTTTTCATTAGATTTTTACGATGCGTTTCAACGGTACTTTCACTAATATGTAATTCATCACCAATTTCTCTGGTACTATATTGCTGGGCCACAAGCTTTAACACCTGTACTTCTCTTTTGGTAAGTGAACTGATCAAAACACCATCCTGACTCCCTTCATTCTTGACTTGTCCATTTAATAAAGTCTGCATCATTTTTTCCTTAACATCATCAGTAAAGTACTGATTGCCAGCTGAGACCTTGTTAACTGCATTTACAATATGTTCCCCAGCCGATTTTTTTGGGACAAAACCTTTGGCACCCATCTGAAGAACCTCCTTGACAAGTTTTACATCGTCATAGCTCGATAATACTATAATTTCAGGTCTTTTCTTATGGTTTTTCAATTTTTTCAATACTTCAATACCATCCAATTCGGGCATATTGATATCGAGAATGAGCACATCTGAGGTATTCTCTTCATACCACGTCACAACCTCATTCCCGTTAAGGGAAAATCCTATCACTTCAATATTGGGTTCCAAATTGAGCACCGCCTTAACCCCATCGATCAAGATCTGATGGTCGTCAGCAATATGAACTGTAATCATTTTATCCATTTACAAAACTTTAGTTCAAAACAGGGGTTAAAAAAATCCGAAAAAAACTAATTTTTCGGACCTTTTCCTAGTTTATTAAACAAACGTTTTAAATCTGTTTATATTGTGTGTTTTGCACTATTCCCAGCTGATAGCACCTTTAGGTCTTCTTTCTGGCTCACGATTATTCAACAAAGCGTCCATAGCAGCTACGTCATAATTGCTTTCATAAATATTGTTGAAAGCAGTTTCAACTTTACCATCTACAGGTTGAAGATTAAGTGTCACTGTTTTTGATGAGTTAGAATCACCATTTTCCACTAGAAAGATTTCGTTGGAAGATCCGACCAAAGCCGAAGAAACCAGTACATTTTCATCAACTGTAAAGGTCACAGAAACGTCTCCATTATTGTTTTCCAATACGGCAGCAGACTCCAATAAAGTCCCCTCGAAATCTGATAAAACAGTTGATTTTGAATTAGTTAAGTTGGTTGTAAATGATGCCATAACCAACAACACAGCAATTGCTAAAGTAAAATTTTTCATAATAATAAACTTTTAGATTTGTTTTGTATGTATATGTATGTCAACTTTAATAAGCTAACACCTCAAATGTATCTGCAAATCACATATAAACCAATAGCGAAATCAGGTATTTTTACATCTACCTGAAAACCACTAGGTTTATACCCATAAACCATGAACTTTATGATTTAAACGATATAAAAAATCTATTATTATGTAAGCTTTTTCCTTTTTATTGCATTTATTTATTTTTAAAATTATAAGTTACTGTATTTCAATATATTATATCTATTTATCTAAAAAGACATCTATTTTAGATTTGATTATTTAAAATTCTTTTTATATATTGCATCTTCGTTAGCGTTGAATTTAATTTCAATAGTTGAAATAATTATAGTAAGGAGAGAAGTTATTTGTTTATTAGAAAACTTGTTTCATTTCTCTCCTAACTCCCTTTCCTTTTTCCCCTTTAAAAGAAGAACACTGTCGTGTCTTCTTTAGAAATACTCAAATTTAGTAAATTTGAGTATTTTTTTTTGTTTGAAAAAATAGTAAGGAGAGAAGCTATTTGTATCATTTATATTAGAAAACAAT
>CAZQRD010000020.1:0-16804 GCA_964595535.1 uncultured Flavobacteriaceae bacterium
TTTAAAGAGGTCGTTAGGACCTCAAGAAACAATGTCAATAGGATCAAAGTTTCTATAGGATGTAGCGCTGCACGAAGCAATAATGAACGAAGCAACGGAAGTGCGTTCGGACTGAAAGCCTGCCTGCCGGCGAGGCAAGGGAGAACAAGCATGAAGTTGCGCTTGTCCGACTACTGGCGGAAGAGTGAATGGTGCGCAGCAACTGCGGAGCACATCACGAATACCTGCCACGCCGGCAGGCGGGCTTAAACCAATAGAAAAGGGATGAGTAAAAATGAACAAAGGAGATTATTTTACGAGTTTTTCTAGTAAAGAATCACATCATACCAAGCCAAAATAAAAAAATGTCTTTTACAATATAAAATCAATAATAAAACTCTATTCACAAACAATAGTAACCAATACCTCTTCCAAAAACAAAGCGACCCCATCTTCTTTGTTTGAGCCGGTAACTACATCAGCTACAGCCAAAACCTCAGGAATGGCATTTTCAACGGCGACGCCTATTCCTACAGCGGCTAGCATATCAATATCATTATAATTATCGCCAAAAGCCATGACATTGTTTATGGAAAGCTCGGGATACTGAAGTTGTAACAAGCTTTGTATAGCTGTTTTTTTGGAAATACTTTTAGGAGAAATCTCCAAATAAGTTGGTTTGGATCTGTAACCTATAATCTGTTCGTTAAAGTTATTTTCGATAAATGTAGCTAATGCGTCGATTTCTTCCTCCTGCCCCATACACATGATTTTATGGGCTCCTTTTCGTTCAGCTTCCCAATGAATCAACGTTTTTTCGATCGCTTGAACTTCAGGAATCACTTTGGTGTTGTTACTTTCTCTTTTCGCCCAGTAATCCATGGAGGGCACGAACCATTCAAAACCGTGATATAAACTGGAATGAATCTGTTTTTCCAAACAAAAAATCGTCAGTGTTTTGGTTATATCCGAATCGATCTCAGTACTCTGCAATACTTGATTTTTATTTGTAATAAAGCCTCCGTTATAACAGATTATTGGCAAATGTTTGATATCAAGTTCTTCCTGTAAATGCAGCATGGCCTGCGGCATCCTCGAAGAGATCAAAATAAAAGGAATGGGAGATATGTCTTTGATCACTTCAATGGTCTTGTTCGATAATTCCCTGTTTTTATTCAATAAGGTTCCGTCAATATCAGAACAGATCAATTTGGTTTGCATAAAATGGTTTTGAGTGGAGCTTATAACCGGAAGGTCTTTATAGCTATAAGGCGCTTAATTTTTTTGCAAAGATACGATATAGAATCCTATCGATCTTTATAAAAGTTTTTGTAATTTTTCTACAAGTTTTCGATCAGCTTCTGTAAGGTCCTGCTCCCCTATTTCTTTCCAGCTCAGCCATGCAATCTGATCATGATCATTAAGTTCAAAATCGCCTTCTACAAATACCGATTCATAGGCCATGAGTTCAATTTTAAAATCAGGATAATCATGTAAAACTGTAACCAAATGCTCCCCTGTTTCCGTTTTGACCTTAAATTCTTCATATAACTCACGTTCCACCGCTTGTTCAGGAGTTTCATAAAGATCTATCTTACCCCCGGGGAATTCCCATTTACCTCCATGTACTTTATGCATTGCTCTGCGGGCAAGAAGGTATTTATTTTCTTTTTTTATTATTGCAGCTACTACTTGGATCATTCTTTGTTTTGAGAATTATTTGTATACATACAAAATAACAAAACTTGTCTGAATTCTGGAAGAAAATCAACATTATTTTGAACATTGAAAACACTCCTTGACGGAAGGGTGGGTCTGATAGGGTTTTTGGATTTCATAAAAAATACTTCGAAATTAAGGTTTCATTATTCCTTATTCGTTATTAGGATCCTCAATATCTTTATTTTAAATACGTTATACTTATAACAAATACACCTGGATTTCAAAGTTAAATCCTTGGGCGTATCTAATTTTATTGTAATTTTGTTTGACTTATGAAACAAGTGATCCATAAAATAGCTGCAGTTAGTATGGCCTTGGTGGTTTTCATTTCCACCATATCATTTACTATGCATATGCACTACTGCGGAGATACTTTGGTTGATTCCAGTTATTTTGTAGAGGCTGAAAGTTGTGGTATGGAAATGCCTCAAACACAATCATCAACTGACTGCGAAGTTGTCAAAAAAAATTGCTGTACTGACAAACAACTTACTGTCGAAGGTCAGGACGAATTGAAATTGACTCATGAGCTTCACCTTGATCAGCAAGTCTTTTTAGCTGCCTTAGTGATTACTTATATTGATGCGTTCGAAAATCATGAAGAACGCCCTTCCAACTACAAGGACTATAATCCCCCACCTCTTGTCAAAGCCATATACAAGCTTGATGAGGTATACCGCATTTGATTTTTAAACAATAAGACTCTTTGATCTTATGGACTTGGTTCCTTAGGATCATTTACCGTATCCGATGTTTTAAACATCCATGTCTCATCGTTTAATAATTAATACTTATGCTAAACAAAAGCATCAAATTTTTTATAGAAAACAAACTGGTTGCTATCCTATTGCTATTGGTTCTTTTAGCTTGGGGAACCATAAACGCACCTTTTCAATGGAATATACCCTGGTTACCAAGTGATCCTGTAGCCGTTGACGCCATACCTGATATAGGAGAGAACCAACAGATCGTATTTACCAAATGGGAAGGTAGTTCCCCTCAGGATATTGAAGATCAAATTACGTACCCACTAACCACTGCTCTACTGGGAATTCCAGGTGTAAAAACCATTAGAAGCTCTTCCATGTTCGGTTTTTCAAGTATATATATCATTTTTGAAGAAGGCGTTGAATTTTACTGGAGTCGCAGTCGAATTCTGGAAAAACTCAATTCTTTACCTGGAAATCTACTCCCTGATGGCGTGCGCCCTTCACTTGGCCCTGATGCAACCGGACTTGGTCAGATTTTCTGGTACACGCTCGAAGGTCGTGATGAAAATGGTAAGGTAACGGGTGGATGGGACTTGCAGGAATTAAGAAGTATTCAGGATTATTATGTAAAACACACTTTATCTTCTGCCAAAGGAGTTTCTGAGGTAGCTTCAATCGGTGGCTTTGTACAGGAATATCAGGTAGATGTTCATCCGGAAAAGATGCGTCAATACAAGATCAGTTTAGCAGAAGTGGTCAAGGCTGTTAAAGAGAGTAATAAAGACATCGGAGCTCAGACTCTGGAGATCAATCAGGTAGAATATCTAATTCGTGGTCTTGGTTATATAAAATCGATAAACGATATCGAAAATGCCGTAGTAAGTTCAAAAAACTTCACCTCGATTCGTATCAAGGATATTGCAAACGTATCATTAGGCCCTGCTGCCAGAAGAGGAATACTTGACAAAGAAGGAGCTGAAGTGGTTGGAGGTGTCGTGGTAGGGCGCTATGGAGCAAATCCTTTGGAGGTAATCAATCACGTAAAGGAAAAGATCAGGGAATTGAGTCCTGGCCTTCCTTCAAAGATACTTAAAGACGGAAGACGCTCACAATTGACCATTGTGCCCTTCTATGACCGAACTGAGCTCATTCAGGAAACCCTTGGGACCCTCAATGAAGCACTTACCCTGGAAATTCTCATTACGATTCTTGTGATCGTGGTGATGGTCTATAACTTAAGGGCTTCTATATTGATCTCGGGCTTGTTGCCTGTGGCGGTTCTGATGGTCTTCATCGCGATGAAACTCTTCAAGGTTGACGCCAATATTGTGGCCCTCTCAGGTATCGCAATTGCTATTGGTACTATGGTGGACATTGGCGTAATTCTTTCTGAAAATATGATCAGACATATAGATCAGAATGACAAGGGATTACCCATCAATAAGGTGATCTATCAGGCCACAACTGAAGTGTCAGGAGCCATCGTAACAGCAGTGCTCACAACCATAATCAGTTTTATCCCTGTATTTACGATGATCGGGGCCGAAGGAAAACTATTCAAACCTTTGGCCTTCACAAAAACTTTTGCCCTGACAGCATCCTTACTAGTTGCTTTGTTTTTGATTCCTCCTTTTGCGGCCATGCTGTTTAAACCAAATCGTCTACACAAAACTGCCGGATTTCTGGTTAATGGAGTGCTGGTTCTACTTGGAATAACTTCAATGGTTTATGGATATTTTATAGGTATCGTCCTGATTGGTTTCGCACTGGTGTCTCTTTCTCAACACCAAGGCTGGTTATCTGAAGAAAGAGCCAAACTAGGAAAGATATTGATCACCTCCTTGAGCATTGTTTTCTTATTGGCTGATTATTGGAGGCCTTTAGGAGTTGATCAAAGTTTAGGCTACAACCTTTTCTTTGTAGCCCTGATCTGTTTTGGATTATTAGGTGTATTCGCTCTTTTTCAACATTATTATACAAGAATACTTACTTGGGCCCTTAATCATAAATTTGTCTTTCTCGGTTTACCTGCATTGATACTAATCGCCGGAATATGGATCATGAAAAATACGGGGAAAGAATTTATGCCTGCGCTAAATGAAGGCACTTTTTTATTGATGCCTACCTCTTTACCTCATGCAGGAATTGAAGTAAATAAAAATATTTTGCAGCAATTGGATATGGCTGTAGCCAGTATTCCCGAGGTGAGAACGGTGGTTGGAAAAGCAGGAAGAACTGAATCATCACTCGATCCTGCTCCTCTTTCCATGTATGAAAATGTGATACAATACAAGCCTGAATACATACTGAATATAAAGGGGCAGCGCGAGCGTTTTAAGGTGAACAGTGAGGGTTTATTTATGCTCAAAAACGGTGATCTGCTAGCGAATCCCAATAACTCAAAACTGCCTGCTCAACTTGACCCTCAGATAAGTGCTGACCAATTGATTCCTGACAGGCATGGTGTTTTTTATCGCAACTGGAGACCGGAAATAAATTCAGCTGATGATATCTGGAAGGAGATCGTCAAGGTGACACAGTTGCCAGGCATAACCTCTGCTCCTAAACTTCAGCCAATTGAAACGCGACTAATCATGTTGCAAACAGGTATGCGAGCGCCAATGGGAATCAAAGTCAAAGGACAGGATCTCAAACAAATAGAGGCCTTTGGTCTGGCTCTGGAAACAGTATTAAAAGAAGCTGAGGGCGTTAAAAAAGAGGCTGTCTTTG
Source organism: uncultured Flavobacteriaceae bacterium (assembly GCA_964595535.1). GTDB lineage: Bacteria > Bacteroidota > Bacteroidia > Flavobacteriales > Flavobacteriaceae > Lutimonas. The sequence goes on from CAZQRD010000020.1 coordinate 5,142, forward strand.
CCGATCGAATCGTAGGAAAACCCTATTTACTTATTGACATTGACAGAGAAAAACTGGCCCGCTATGGCGTCAGTATTGATCAGGTTCAAAATGTACTGAAAGTTGCTTTGGGTGGTATAGTGCTTACCGAAACCATTGAGGGAAGAGAACGCTATGGGGTCAGAGTACGTTACCCTCGTGAATTACGCGAAAACCATACGGATCTTGAAAAAATCTATATACCTATATCTAAAGGTAACGAGATTCCTCTCAGTGAATTGGCAACGATTCGTTATGAACAAGGGCCGCAGGTCATCAAAAGTGAAGACACCTTCCTGGTGGGTTACGTGTTATTTGACAAAATTGATGGTTTTGCTGAAGTTAATGTCGTTGAAAATGCACAAAAACTGATCAAGCAAAAAATTGATCTTGGAGAACTTATTGTGCCAAAAGGGATCAATTATCAATTTACGGGCACATACGAAAACCAGCTTCGTGCTGAAAAAACGCTTGAACTAGTAGTGCCCCTGGCCCTACTTATCATTTTTCTGATTTTGTATTTCCAATTCAGATCAGTTGCCACCTCTTTTATGGTTTTTTCAGGAATAGCCGTGGCTTTCGCCGGAGGCTTTATCATGATCTGGTTATATGGCCAGGAATGGTTTATGAATTTCTCTTTCCTAGGTGAAAATCTACGAGATCTCTTTCAGATCCACCCGATCAACTTGAGTGTGGCGGTTTGGGTAGGTTTTATTGCCTTGTTTGGTATTGCCACTGATGACGGTGTGGTAATGGCTACTTATTTGAATCAGACTTTTAAACGAAATGAGCCACAAGATCAAAAGGCCATAAGGCAAGCTGTCATTGAATCTGGTCAAAAACGGATCAGGCCCTGTTTAATGACAACGGCAACTACTATTTTAGCATTGTTACCTATTTTAACTTCCACTGGAAGAGGCAGTGACATCATGATTCCAATGGCCATTCCGGCTTTTGGAGGTATGCTGATCGCCTTGATCACCCTCTTTGTAGTGCCTGTACTATATAGTATGAAGGCGGAATTCCAACTTAAAAAAAACCAATCATGAAGCAAATGATGATAATACTTTGTTGTTTATGTGTTCAAGCCCAAGCCTATGCTCAAGACCTGGAGACACTTATCAATATAGGGCTCGAAAACAATCCCGAAATCAAAAAATTTCATCTCCGTCACGAGATCGCAACCGAAAAGATAAATGAGGTCAATACCATACCAAATACAGAATTCAGTTACGGTTATTTTGTCAGTGAACCTGAAACGCGAACAGGGGCTCAAAAAATGAAATTCTCCGTAAATCAGATGATCCCTTGGTTTGGTTCGATCACAGCGAGAGAAAACTATGCAAGCACCCTATCGGATGCCCAATTTGAAGAAATCGCCATCGCCAAAAGGAAGTTGACCATGGCCATTTCCAATACTTATTACAACCTTTACGCCCTGAGATCAAAAAAAGAGGTTCTTATTAAGAATATGTCTCTATTGAAAGTATATGAAACCCTGGCCCTTAGCGCTGTTGAAACAGGTAAGGCCAGTGTAGTAAGTGTACTGCGCTTGCAGATAAGAACAAACGAACTACTCGAAATAAAAGAAGTGTTACAACACGACTATCACACCGAACTTTCATTGCTGAACAGTTTGTTGAACAGAGATGGTTCTATTGAAGTTTTATTAACTGATACCTTACCTTTGCCTGAGTCGGATTTTGAGTTGGATACTAAAGATATACAGATGCACCCTGAATTGTTAAAATATGACAAACTATATGCCTCCGTGGAGCAATCTGAAATACTGAATCAAAAAGAAAAAAGCCCCCTTATTGGTTTTGGAGTTGATTATATTCCTGTTGAAAAAAGGTCTGATATAGATTTTGCTGACAATGGTAAGGACATCTTTATGCCTATGGTTTCTTTATCCATACCTATCTTTAATAAAAAGTATCGGTCAAATAGTCGGCAGCATGAATTAATGCAATTGGAGATCGATGCCCGCAAACAAGAACAATTTAATCGCTTACAGCGAATGATGGATCATGCCATACACAGCCAAAGGGCTTCTCGTCAAAGCTATATTACTCAGGTACGCAATCTGGATCATGCAAAAAAAGCTGAACAGATACTTATGAAAAGCTATGAAACAGGTCGCCTTGATTTTAATGAAATATTGGATATTCAGGAATTGCAACTTAAATTTCAATTGGGACAGATCCAGACCTTAAAAGAGTATTACCTGCAAACCACTATGATCAATTATTTAAGTAACTAGAGAATGAAACATACCTATCAGATACAAGGAATGACCTGCGACGGCTGCAGAAAACATGTCGAAAAAGCACTGAATGAAATTGAAGGTGTGAATCAGGCTTATGTTGACTTGAAAAAGGCAGAAGCCAGTATAGAGATGTCTCAGCATCTCCCCATAGAGAGCTTTCAGAAAGCTTTAAAAAACGATGGGGGTCGCTATAGCATTTATCTTCCTGGACAAGGGCCTGAAGAAGTTCCGTTAACATCAAAAGTTCCTAGTGGTAAAGGTAGCGGTATTTTTTATTGCCCAATGCACTGCGAAGAGGATAAAACCTATGAGAAAGCCGGAGATTGCCCTGTATGTGGAATGGACCTGGTGGAAGAAATGAGTTTAACCCCTGTTGACAGCGGACAATTTACTTGTTCCATGCATCCCGAAATCATACAGAATACTCCTGGAGCCTGCCCCATATGCGGAATGGACCTTGTACCCATAGCACCCGATCTAACTGCTGAGGAAAAGAATTATCATGAATTACTTCGGAAATTATGGATATCTCTTGCCTTTACAATTCCGATATTTTTAATTGCCATGTCTGAGATGATCCCTAATAATCCTCTGTTCAAACTGATGGACATGAATTATTGGAACTGGATACAACTAACCTTGTCAATACCCGTTGTTTTTTACACGGCCTGGATGTTTTTTGAAAGGGCATACAGATCCATCAAAACCTGGAACTTGAATATGTTTACACTGATCGGAATCGGTGCTGGAGTCGCCTGGATATTTAGTGTATTTGGCATGCTCCTCCCCGATGTTTTTCCTGATCAGTTTAAATCAACTTCAGGTTCGGTTCATGTTTATTTTGAGGCAGCAACGGTCATCCTTACTCTGGTGTTACTGGGTCAGGTACTTGAGGCCAGGGCACATAGCAAAACCAATGGCGCCATTAAAGAATTGTTAAAACTTGCTCCTAATACTGCCTATCGAATTCGAGGAACTCACGAAGAACGCATAGCACTTGACCAGGTTCAACTAGGAGATATACTTAGGGTAAAACCTGGAGATAAGGTTCCTGTTGATGGCTCAATCACGGAAGGAGAAAGTTCTATAGATGAATCCATGATCACAGGAGAACCGCTTGCTGTTATTAAAAAAGTTGGTGATAAGGTTAATAGTGGCACCATTAACGGCAACCAGTCATTTTTGATGACAGCCGAAAAAATCGGTGCTGACACCCTGCTGTCTCATATCATTCAAATGGTCAATACGGCCAGCAGAAGTAAAGCCCCAATTCAAAATCTGGCTGATAAAGTATCAGGCTATTTTGTTCCTATAGTTGTTGGAATCTCAATTATCACTTTCAGCGTATGGTCCTTATGGGGTCCTGAGCCTTCATATGTTTTTGCACTTGTCAATGCCATCGCAGTATTGATCATTGCCTGCCCTTGTGCTTTGGGCCTGGCAACACCAATGTCTGTCATGGTAGGTGTTGGGAGAGCAGCGCAACAAGGTATATTGATCAAAAATGCTGAATCGCTAGAAAAAATGGATAAGGTCGACACGCTCATCATTGATAAAACAGGAACCTTAACCGAAGGTAAACCAGGAGTCGAAAAAGTAGGTGCCTTTGAAAATTCAAATGAAGACCAAGTGTTGCAAATGATGGCTTCTTTAAACCAGATGAGTGAACACCCATTGGCTGAATCCATTGTAAATCATGCCAAAACGAGACAAATTGACTTGTACATGCCGCAACAGTTTTTTGCCGTCACCGGAAAGGGTGTCAAAGGAAAAATCCAAAACAGAAAAGTGGCCATCGGCAATGATAAAATGATGGAGCACATTGGTACTCCTTTGTCTGAGGAACATTTAGCTATAGCAAGGAAATTCCAGGAACAAGGAAAAACTGTATCATTCGTCAGTCTTGATTTAATAACAACTGGTTATATAGTGATCAGTGATCCCATCAAAGAATCAAGCCTGCAAGCCATCAAGAAATTACAGGAAAAAGGTATACAAGTGATCATGCTTACGGGAGACAATGAGAACACGGCGCGTTACGTTGCGGACGTATTGCAATTAGCATCATTTAAAGCGGGTTGTCTGCCTGGGGATAAACTAACCGAAATAGAAAAGCTACAAGACAAAGGTCATGTAGTTGCCATGGCTGGTGATGGTATAAACGATGCACCTGCTTTGGCACAAAGTGATGTTGGTATCGCCATGGGAACAGGTACAGATATCGCCATAGAAAGTGCCGGTATAACTTTGGTAAAAGGAGACTTAAACGGGATCGTTAAGGCTAAGAATCTTAGCCATAAGGTCATGAAAAATATAAAAGAAAATTTGTTCTTTGCCTTGTTTTACAATACGATTGGTGTTCCTGTGGCTGCAGGAGTTTTATATCCTTTTTTTGGTATTCTCCTCTCACCTATGATTGCCGCCCTTGCTATGAGTTTTAGTTCGGTATCAGTGATCGCAAATGCCTTAAGATTAAGAAACGTAAAGATTTAAATTAATATCATGAAAAAATATATCATATACATCGTCATTTTGGTAGTCGGTTTTCTTTTGGGAATGCTCTTTTTTGGAGATTCTTCAGAGAAAAAAAGTGACCATAACCATGAAAAAGCGGCACAAGAAGTTCAAATGTGGACCTGCTCCATGCATCCACAGATCATGCAACCGGAAGCTGGTAGTTGTCCAATTTGCGGAATGGATCTGATTCCTGTAATTGGATCTGACAAAGGGCTGTCTCCTGATCAATTCAAACTGACAGAAAATGCCATGGCCCTGGCCAATATACAGACCTCAGTTGTAGGAGACGCGATATTATCTGATAAGCGCTTAATCTTATCTGGAAAGATTGCTGAGAATGAAGAAACCAATTCCGTACAGGTGAGCTATTTCTCTGGTCGAATAGAAAAATTATATATCAATGCCACTGGGGTTCAGGTCAGAAAAGGACAATTATTGGCTAATATCTATGCTCCGGAATTGATAACCGCACAGCAGGAACTTATCACAGCATCTTCGCTTAAAGACACTCAGCCTGAATTATATAAAGCCGTACGAAATAAGCTTAAGCTTTGGAAATTATCTGAGAAGCAAATTAACCAAATAGAATCATCAAAACAGGTTAAGGAGCAATTTTCAATCTACGCAACAGTTTCTGGAACGGTGATTGAAAAAAAGGTCTCACAAGGAGATGCTGTCAAACAAGGTGCCACTTTGTTTAAAATTGCAGATCTCTCTTCTGTATGGGCTGTTTTTGATTTGTATGAAAATCAAATCCACCTGGTCAAAAAAGGACAAAAACTATCAGTTGTGACCAGCACCTATCCAAACCGATCTTACCAAGCCAAAGTTTCTTTTATTGACCCACTTCTCGATCCTGAGACGCGTACCGTGAAATTGAGGACAGTGCTTAGTAACCCTGAGCAAATTTTTAAGCCAGGTATGTTTGTTGAAGCAAAAATACAAAGCAATACTTCAACTATAGACCAGGGCTTGGTTATTCCCTCGACTGCTATACTATGGACGGGTAAACGATCGGTAGTTTATGTTAAAGTTAATCCTGATGAACCTTTATTTGAAATGAAAGAGGTGAGCCTGGGCGCAAGAATGGGTGAGGCTTATGAAGTACTCGAGGGTTTGTCACAAGGAGATGAAATAGTCACCAATGGTACTTTTACAATAGATGCAGCAGCTCAATTACAGGGTAAAAAATCAATGATGAATAAAGATGGCGGTAGCTCTGGCTCTTTACATAAAGGGCATGGTCATAGTGAAAATATGGATAATAAAACTCCAAAAGTTAGCACTGAATTGCATCAACGTGTAACAGTATCAACAGAATTTAAGCAACAGCTCAGGCAGGTATTCGACAGCTATATCATTATAAAAGATGCTTTGGTGGCGGATGATGCTGAATCAGTAAGCACCAACAGCCAGGTATTGATTGAAAATCTTTCGAAAGTAGATATGAAATTACTGACTGATTCCGATGCTCATCAACATTGGATGAAAGTACAAAAAGAGATAAAGGCCTCAGCTGAAGGCCTGGCCAATACTTCCAAAATCAAGGAACAAAGAAATTACTTTAAAGACCTCTCAACCCATATAACCAGTGTTGTTCAGATGTTTGGCGTCGGCCAAACGGTGTACAACCAATATTGCCCAATGGCAGACAATGATAGAGGCGCCTATTGGCTGAGCAATAATAAAAATGTCTTGAATCCTTATTTCGGTAGCGCCATGCTGGCTTGTGGAAGTGTGAAACAGGTGATTGAAGAATAGAATCAGTTATTCAGAAGAATTTATGAAGGACTTTATCTATAGAGGGTTTTATATTTGATTGAATTTCTTAATGGGTATTTTGACTTGATGCAATGATATTTTTTTAAAAGAAAAACTCGTAAGATATTATTCTTTGTCCTTTGTCCTTTTGCCTTGATGACAAATGAAGCTTCAGCGAATTCACGAATTCCAAAACAGCAATAAGAGACCATGAGTAAAAGAACGAAACCCGCCTGCCGGGCGGGCAGGAAATCAAGGCTCATTTTATTTTTCTGTGCATCTCTCTAATAATTTTAGTTTAGGAGAGAATTTAAAGAGGTCGTTACGATCTCAAGAAACATTGTTAACTGGATCAGAGTTTCTATAAGGCGAGGCGCTGCACGAAGCAATAATGAACGAAGCAAGGGAAGTGCGTTCGACTGAAAGGAGAAAGAGCATGAAGTTGCGCTTGTCCGACTACTGGCGGAAAAGTGAATCGTGCGCAGCAACTGCGGAGCACATCACGAATACCTGCCTCGACGGCATGGCCGGCTTAAACCAATAGAAGAGGGATGAGTAAAAATGAACAGAAAATAATATTTTACGCCCTCAAATCGCTAATAAAACTCTATTAAATATCAGAATTATTATCTAAAAACGGTCAACACTAATTAGATGAGTTCATTCTCGCCTAATAGTGCTCAACACCAATAAGGAAATTCAGCTTTTAGTTTAACGAATTAATAAAGTATTGACACATTTAAACATTATCTCATTATATCATTGAATCAATATATCATTAAATCATTACATCATTATATCAATATTTATTACATTAGCGGCTAATTTATTTTTTTAGATATGGACACACTTATAGAAAGTAGATATAGCACTTGGTACCATCCTTATAAAATAGCAAAGGAGTACAATAAAAAGGTGGCTTATTTTAGTATGGAGTTTGGTATTGATCAGGCATTTAATGTATATTCAGGAGGTCTTGGTTTTTTAGCCGGTTCTCACATGAGATCTGGTTTTGAGCTAAAGCAAAACATGATTGGGATTGGAATGTTATGGAAATATGGATATTATGATCAAGCGAGAAATGGCGACCAAACACTCAGGACTGATTTTAATGAAAAACATTTTGATTTTCTTGAAGATACAGGTATTGAGGTAGAAGTTGATCTTCACGATAATCCACATGTAAAAGTGAGGGCCTACGTGCTAAAACCTGAAATATTTGGTACTGTACCCATGTACTTTTTGAGTACTGATGTTGAAGGAAATGACCATTTATCAAGAACGATTACCAATCATTTGTATGACGCAAATGAAGTAACACGTGTATCTCAAAGCATTATTTTGGGTATTGGAGGTGCAAAAGTAGTTGAGGCTTTAGGTGGTTCGGATGTCTATCATTTAAATGAAGGACATGGACTTCCCGCTTTTTATTATTTAAGAGATCAGGGTGTGAAAAAAAACCAGATGGTGTTTACCACACATACACCAGAAAAGGCTGGTAATGAAGAAAGAGAAGCCCGTCATCTTAACAGGTGTGGCTTTTTTGGAAGATCCCTTTCTGAAGAGGAATTGCAAAAGGAAATGGTTAACGGTGGTATGATCAATTATACGGTTTCTGCGCTGAGAATGGCAAAAAAGGCCAACGCTGTATCAAAATTGCACGCCAAGGTTGCTAAAGATATGTGGAAGGATTATGAGGACACATGTAACATAATTCCTATTACCAATGCACAGAACCAAAGTTTCTGGCAGGATAAAACTATTAAAAGAACGTGGGAAAGAAAACAGGTAAAGGCTTATCAGAAAAGAAAACTGGACCTCAAACAGGACTTTTTCAATGAGGTGGCTAAACAAACTAATAAGAATTTTGATCCTAATGTCTTGACTTTTGTTTGGGCCAGACGTTTTGCCGGGTATAAAAGAGCCGATCTTTTATTGCATGATTTACAGCGATTCGAAAGACTGATCTCCAACGAAAAATACCCTGTACAGATCATTTGGGCCGGTAAACCCTACCCTTATGATTATTACGCGATTGACATTTTTAACCATTTGGTAAATTATTGCAAGCAAAAACCAAACCTGACTGTTCTCGTTGGCTATGAAATTGAACTGTCGCGGAAAATGAAATGTGGTTCTGATGTATGGTTGAATACCCCAAGAATTACACGAGAAGCTTCAGGAACCAGTGGTATGACCGCTGCTATGAATGGATCTGTCAATGTTTCAACCAATGATGGCTGGATTCCTGAATTCCAGAAAAATGGCAAAAACTGTTTTGTTCTTCCGGAAATAGATTATAAAATACCGCATTGGGACCAGGACAATATGGATGCAAATAATCTCTACGATATTCTTGAAAACAAAGTGATTCCTACCTATTACGATGCACCTGAAAAATGGCAGGAAATCGTGTTTAATGGTATCGACGATGTAATACCTGAGTTCACGAGTCATAGAATGGCCGATCAGTATTATAAGAAGTTATTTAAATAATAAACAGGTTGGAAATAAATAGAAAGGTTGGAAGTCATTGTTGATTTCCAACCTTTTTTTTATAAACTAAGACATTAAATCAATGCACTATGAGGTTTCGATTCTAAATGTTTCACAACATTCGTGAAATGTATATTGGTTCAAGCAAGTTCAATTTGATTCTATTCAATTTATAGTAAATAGTCGTGACTGATTTATAGCTTAATATAATTTTCCTTAACTTTCAGTTTAAAATAAAGAAATGAATCTTAACACCACGCATAAACTTAGTAAAACTTCAAAATCAAGCTTTTTTCTAAGTTTTATATTCGTTTTATTGTTTTTTATACAAAATTCCTATTCCCAGACAAGAGAAATTCAATTGGTTAATCAAACTGGCTTTCCAATAATAGAAGTCTATATTGCAGCTCCCGAAAATGAAGATTGGGGATTTAATCTTATTGAAGGTTATCAATTGGCTCCAAGCAACATTGCTTATTCTTTAATTATGGATACAGATTCCTGTATTTTCGATTTGAAAGTTGTTCTTTCCAATGAGGTTGAAATTGAATTTACTGAAATAGATTTTTGTTATGATCCGGTTTTTTATATTGAATAGTTGAATTTTCAGACCAGACTATTCTTTAATTACCTCATTAAAACCATAGGTTTTTTCTCTTATTTGTTCTTCAAAAGTATCCCAATTCCATTTATTGATGAATCCTTTTTCATCTGCTGTATAAATTATTGTACCATCTTTTTCTTTACCGAATGACATTGAATTTATCTTGTGGTCATGACGAATTAAGCTCAATAATTCAGTAACTTGAAGCTTATCACCATTAGTATCAATTTTATGTAACTTGACTATGTTTGCGCTTGAGGTTGCCAATAAATAACTATTCTTGCCCGTTTTCTGTTTGATAGCGGTTTTGTTTACATTAGAATTATGTTGAATAGTATAAATAAGTTCATAACTATCGAATTTATTATTAATTGATTTACCCGATCCTTTCCAAATAATTGCTGAATTGTCATTTGAACCGGTTACCATAAAGCATCCATCTTCAGATAAACGGGCATCTCGTATCTTATCCTTATGTTGGGGAGTTTCAATGGGAATAAGTTTTCTTTTCCCTTTTACGTGAAAAAATATTTCACCATTAAAAGTTATCAACGATGTTGAGTCTGATATTATATCAATCGTATCGTAATCCCCTCTTTTTTGGTTAACCTGATTGTTAGAATCAAAAAAAAGAAGTACGTCATTGTATAAAAATGCACCTGTTCCATCTTTTCTAAAATCAATATCATTGAATCCATCATCAAATCCAAAAATCGCAATGTCATTAAATCCTAAGGAATCTAAGTTTGCCAGATTTTCATCAAACTCTTTGATGAAGTTATTGTTAGATATTGAATCAATAATCATCGAAGATGGAAAATTATTTTTTAGGGAAATATGATTATGGTTCAAAGTTGCAGTTCCTTCAGTCAAAGATGAAGTATCCCAAATGTTAATACTACCATCCTCTCCAGAAGTTAGAATATAATTTCTTCTAGTGCTATCAACGATAATATCTATAAAAGAAACATTTAGAATAGCATCTTTGTGTCCCTTAAGAGTACTTGAAAGTTGATATTTTATTTTCTTGTTTTCAGTATAACTTTTATATAATTTCGCTGTTGCATCTTCTGAACCTACTAATAATAGATTATTCTGGAGATCTATGGAATTCACATTGTCCAAAGGAATCTTTACTATTTCTTCTTCTTGCCCTAATTTAAACTGAATTGAGTCTGACAAAGATCTTTGGAATAATCCGTCAGATGTTACTATAGAAATAAGGTTATCATCAATTTTAATATCCTTTAAGCTATTTCGATTAATCTTAAAATCAGTAATTATATCGTTTAATTCTAAACTCTTAAAATCAACTTTCGAATTATCCAAGCTATCTAATTTTTGTTTCACAAAATATACTGAGTCATCTTTGTCATCTAGATAAACAATATATGTAATTTCAGTTTTACTAAGTTTTCGAAGATTGGAAATTTCTTTAATGATGCCTTTTGAATTTGTTGTGTTCTTTTCAGTATCATTATTTTCTTGGCCTCCCACGCCAGCCCGACTATTTTCGCGATACTGTTTCCTTTCCTTAATGGTCAAAATGTATTTCTCAACACTTGGTATTGTATCTATTTTTTGAGTTTTTTTCAATGAATCAGTGCTAATTTGATAAATGAGTTTACTATTTTTTCCAAGCCCAACAAATTTGTCAGGTGTTAATTGATGGATAACCTTTAACTCTTTTCCTTCAACTGAATTTGTTAAACGGTTTGATTTTTTAAATGGTTCTTGTGTTTCATAAATTCCTGTATTATCAGAATATAATAATTTCCAAGCTCCTCCAACTTTGAAGGGAACATAACTACTTATTGATCGAATTGCCTTCGATTTATTCGTAATGATTTTCCATTGGATGGTATCCTTATATTTAGGAGGGAATTTAACTTTTGCAACTGTTAAAAAATCTTTGGTTTGTGCAAAAATATATAGGCATTTTTGATTAGAATCATATCTACTTTTAGTCGATCGAATATGACGATTTGTAATAGAATC
>CAZQRD010000020.1:16904-41321 GCA_964595535.1 uncultured Flavobacteriaceae bacterium
TCTTCATCTTCTCTTTCCTTTTCTTTCCTCCGTTCTTCTCCTTCCTTTTCTTTTACTTTTCTTTTCTCCTCTATTCTTATATCCTCATGATATTTAACACTTGTATCCCAAAACTTCCTCTTTTCCCCATTGGGATCATCTCGAATAATATCATCAAGATGCTTTGTATACTCCTTTATTCTATCTAAAGACAAAAGTTTCTTGTCCTTTTCATTTTTATATAAAATAAAAGCCGAATTAAAATGCATGCGATAATATTCCTTAATCATTTTCTTAACAGGAATTTTCTTTATCACAGGTATGAGCATACTTTGAGATAATTCAATATACTTCCCCCTCTTTTTTAGAATTCTTGCCTTTATCAGTTCGTCAATTAAATCTCCTAGTGATTCGTCGATATCAACATTTAGACCTGGGAATAAATCATTTTTAAGTTCATTTTTTATCTTAGAATCTTTTATAACCAAAAATTCATCTTCCAATCCTAAATTTTCCAGCTTTCTGTCTTGATAATCTATTTCTAAAACTTTACTTGTGTTTTTCTCAGTAATAAAATGTTTTAAAAATTTAACAACTATATCATCATGTTTGCCACTTATTTGATTGTTTTTATCAATAACAATCCTGTTTATTTCACGAATATATCTTCTTATTATTCTATTGATATTGCCAAATTTTTTTATTTCATTTTCTTCGAATTCCAGGGGCAAATAATTCGATTCTGATGATTTATTCTCTCTTTTATCGATATATACATCTAAAATTCTTGTCTTGTAATGATTGATAGAGTTTTTATGTTCTTGCCTATTTCCTTCTCCTTTTTTTATTTCATTCTTAATTCGTATCACCGCTTTAACATCCTCGGTTCTGCCATGTATATATTCGGTCCTTTTATCTTTATAAGTTCTAAAAAAATCTTCCAAATAGATTCTGTTCAAATAAATCTGTAAAAATGGTAAATGAATTCTTTCTAATGAATCATTTTTGATTTCATTCGTACTTTGCAAATTATCATTATTCAATATTTTTATAATAAGGTCTCTTCTTTTATCCTTCTTCTCCTTACTAATATCTACCCATTCATTAGCTACAGGTGATACAAACTGATTAACATTAAAATGCTCGAAAGTTCTATCTATAATTTCCTCAGTCTGAGTAATAGTAGGGTCATCAACTAAATATTTGTATTCAATAATATTTGGATTATAATTTTCTAGGGATAATAAATTAGCGAAAAAATCTGTTTGGATTCCTATAACAATATTTGCTCTGGAAAGATTAGCAGACAATAGAAACAATAAAAAACCGAATTTTTCAATTTCATTTGGTTTACCATTGATAAATAATTCCTCAAATTGATCAAAAATAAAAAATGGAGTAAACAAGATCTGTTCATATAAAGAATCAGCAGTCTCTTTTAAAACCGCTCTCTTTTCTTGAAAAACTTTATTTGAATAAGACTTTGAATTTCGCTTAGTTAACTCATAGTCATAAATATCATCAAAAGCTGCTTTTAACTCAAGACATTCATCAGGGCTGTCTTGAAATATTTTGTTGAAATTTTCAAAAAAAGAATCAATGATATTATTATTACGTCTAATCGTTATAAATTTCCAATCATAATTTTCACTGGATAATCCACACTCAATAACACTGGTTTTCCCTGAACCTGACGGACCATATACTACGACGAGATTTGTCTTTTTAAATAGCCTTACAATACCTTTAACTTCCTTTGCTCTTCCAAAAAACTGGTTATTGTCTTTTTGACCGTAAGGGTGAAGGTATTTCAGAGGTGAAATAAACTGATACAACGCATTCATAAATGAAGATATTATTAGGTTATAATCGAAGTTAATTCTTTAAAAAGGCTCTTAACTATGTAGCTTTTATCAACACTATATTCAGAATTAATTTTATCATCTTCTTCATCTTCTTCTATAATGCTTATATTTTCATCCTCAGATGATTTAATCAAATAGAGGTTCTCGACATTGATTCTTTTATAAGGTTTGTATATTGACAAATAGTCAAATTTTACTCCTTCATTGAATTCTTCATCCTTTTCTTTTAAAACATATAAATCAATCTTTCCCGAAGCGCTACCTAGCTTTTTCTCACTTTCAATAAAATTTTTATCAAAATAAAACGGGCTTAAATTAACTATCGTTGATTCAATGTTTTTATCACATATGTATATAGAATAAATACAGTCATATGACACTTCGTCATTCTTTGAATATGGAACCGCTTTTTTTGTGATACCGTGAACAAATTTGACCATATATTTTTCTTCATCTATTCTATTTTTCATGTAATTCCGTGAATAAATACTGCGAAACTGATAGTCATTTAGAAATTTAGTCGCAGCCAATAACTTGTAAAAATATCTTTCAACATTCAAAAAATCCTTGGAGTCATTTATAAAAAATTCAGCGCCCTCTTTCAATAAAGTTTCAGAAGCTAAAAGATCTTCAATATATTTCAATCTTGGCCCTTGTAGTTTAGAAGCAAGCATTTTTAGATGGTTGTTCAACATTTCGATATTATCGCTGCCAAATAAACCAACTTCCGTGATAAAATCATCCACATTAAAACCATTCTTTGAAAAATCCCATGAAAGCGATAAAACAGAATATCTGTATAAGTCCAGATAAGCATAAAAATAGTTTTTGATCAATATATACCGCTCACTTCCCAATTTCTCAAATCCAAAACTGGTATCCCCAACCAGCAAACCGAACGCCTTTAAGATTTCTTTAAATATTAGCGGAGGTTTATTAATATATTTTTTTGCAGCTTTTAATCTTATAGCGTACGGCCTATTGCTAAGCCCAGGAAAATCTATACCATGATCTAATTCATCCAATATTTCAACCAATTTCTGATTTGGATTCTCACTGATTACTTTGTCATCATCAATCGAATCAAATTTTTTTCGAGAAAGCTCATTTTTGGGCGAAATAAAATAGTAATCCATCGGTTTCTCAACATCATCCAAAGACCCGCCTCCTCTAGCTATAAGGGAAGATTTATGCTTTTCCGCTTTCTCTAAATCATACAAATTTTTTAAAGCCTCGTGAAATTCTTCATGTATTTTATCGTAATCTTCCCATTTTTCAATACTATTCATTTTCTCATAAAAAAGATCTGAAAATTCAGTCGCAATAGAATCGTAAATTGGCTCATAGGTTCCAATACAAATAGGGACCTTTTCAGCAAGTTTATCCAAGGTGCTTTTTGATGCACATCCATTTATAAAAACTCCTTTCAATTTTTTGCAACTTAAAAGCTGATCTACCAAAGAGGTAAAAGCAGTTCCTTCATTTAACCTTACCCCTTTCTCATCATGATGACCACTAAAATGAAACCATACTAACCTATCCTTACTGACATTGATATTTTTCATTAAGGTTTTCATTTCTTTGTCATCAAATATTTCATAATCGAAGTTTTCTAAAGAATCCAATGGTCTTACATGATCCTGAAAAGCACCCTTTTCACTTTCTATCGAATCCAAGTCATTGTTAGGATTATAAAATGTACCCACTACCAACATAGTTCAGTTATTTTTTAATTAATTATCGTAAGTTTCAATACTAATTTAAAGTTTCTTCTTTAATTTTATCTTTGTGTAAACAAGATTTGACTAAATCAGGATGATTGGCTCTCAAATTTTTTCCTCTGTTACCAGCTTTAAAACTTCCGTTTTCTACAATGCCTTGTTCTCCGGAAATATAAATATTCAGAGTTCAGCAAATAGCAAAAAATCATTTTCCCCCTGAATCCAAAGAATCCTTCTTAATTATTTGAAAAGGTAATTTAGGACGATCAATTAAACCCTCCTCAATCATGTAATCTATATTTTTTACACTATTCCAACCTATCTGATCATTCTCTTCGGGTAGTTTCCATTTCCTAAAAGTACCATCCATTGAACCCGTATAAAGATACCTATCATTGGCTGAGAAAGCCACCGACGTAACAGCTGCAGAATGCCCCCTAAAGATTTTATATAATTTTCTTGTTGCAGAGTTCCAAATTTTCACTGTATGATCAACAGATCCCGATGCTACATAAACTCCATTATTTGAAAAAGCTGAACATTTGATTGTGTCCTGAAGTAAATTAAACTGCTCTAATCTTTGAGCTTCTTTTTTCATCTTTATATTTGAAACATCTGTTTCCCAAACAATGCCAATTCCCTTATCAGAAGCGGTAAATATTCGAGACCTATCTTGCGAAATTGCAATAGATATTACTCTATCTTTAAAGTCATTATCTCTTTTTTTATAAACAACTTTATCTGTTTTTTCAACTTCATTATTATGCCTAATTTTACCATTCAAACTCCATTCAATAATCCTCTCCCGGTTCATAGCTGAGAGCATTTTATATCCAATCACCTCATATTCAATTGGCGCTATACTATTGATCTTGTCGTTTCTATCCAATTCCAACTTTTTGTAATACTTATTGCTTCCCAAATATTCTGCAATTCCATTATTATATAAAATCATCATTTCATTCGTATCTTTAGGAAAAACAACTTGAAAAATCTTATTTGGATCTATGGTATCTAATTTATTTTTAACCTTTTCATCAAGAACTCTCCATACTTTGAAGCCCTTACTTTCATGAGAATTTGGGAAAACGACATTTGAATAATAGGGTTTAAAAGTAGAGGCTGAGTCGTAGTCATTTTCCGGAATTGCAATCTTATATAAGGCCGGATCTGTATCTAGAATGGATTTTGAAAGCAAATCAATATTTGTATTTCGTGATTTAATAATTGAATCTATTTTCCAATACTCTTTATTGATAAATACATCTAGCCATCCAGAATAATTATGATAAAAACCATAGTCTTTGCCTTTTAAGCTATCCATTATAACAGTCGAATCCATATGTTGCAAAAGTTTTGAAGCCTTCCAAAAATGCTGTATCGACTTGGTTGGGTCATTCTCCCGATGAATGCCGGCTGAATCGATTGCAATTTGAGCGTTGGAAATAAGTAATTCCAATTCAGTAAAATCCTGAGTAGCCCGGCTTTTCTCCAGTTTTTTTTGCCCATTGTATCCCATGATTAACAGAAAAATTATAGCTGAACTAGACAAAAAATAATAAGCATATCTCCATCTCCTCTTTTTTAGATTTTTTTCATTCTTCTTTCTCTTAATTTCAACTTTACTATCCTTGAGAAACTTTTTTTCATCTGGAGTTAATTCTGAATCTATTTTGTCTTCATAAGGGCCTATATAAATTAACTCATCTTCGTTTAACAAACTATTTGCTTTAACTCGCAATCCAGCATTGCTCTTTATAAACCTTTTTATTTCGAGTTTTTTTATATCATCCGCACTTCTTTTTTCAACAATTTTCAGTGCCAAAGAATCGTGCCAAAGTTCATACAGATCATCGTCTTCTATATCCCTAAGGATTCGGCTTTTTGCAAAGGCATCAACCGATTCATAGACAAGTTTCTCATCTAAAGTAGAATGTAATCGCAAAGCCAAATCTTTTTTAGAAATAGGTTCCTTTGTACCTTCTAATGTGCAAAAATTGGAAAGAATTGACCAAACCGTGTCTTCTGTCACATCATATTTTTCATTTAGCTCCTTATTTATTTCTTCCACCTGACTTTCGAGAAAATCTTGCATTACATCACCAATGTCGCCTATTTCATCCAAATCTTCCATAGAAAGCAATGCCTCTGTATTATGGCTTTCATCCCCAGTGCTATTCATATATAATTTATCCAAAAAAACTTGGAGGAAAGGGAGTTGTATTGTCCTTGAGTTCTCTTCTCCTTTAACACGTTCAAATATTTCGTCAGTTATATCATCTATTTGATCCTGTTTTATTTTTACCAAAGAATCTTGATAAGCATTTATACCATTGGTAACATCCCGCACTTTCAGCTTATCCATAGATTCTACCCGCAATTTTTTCCTTAAAAGCTGAGGTACTTCCTTTTCGAATTCATACAAATAACCCAAATACTCTTCACGTATACTAATGATAACTGTAACAGGGAGATCAAGAGAAAGAATCTCTTTTATAATCTTTATAAAACCTCTTTGTTCTTCTTTTGAGCCAATAACATACAATTCTTCAAACTGATCAAAAATGAGGTATATTGGTCTGAACGATCCTTTATAAACCTTTTTTATCTTTTCTTCCAGGTTTGTAATTGTAAAATTCTCTTGATCTTCAGAATTAAACGGTTCGTCAATTTCATTACACAGGGCCCGATCTAATGACCCGATAAGATCTCCTCCTCTTCTAATGAATAGAGAGAGCCAGTCATAGGTTTTAAATTTATTCGCTAACCCACATTGTATCAAACTTGTTTTTCCAGTTCCTGAAGTACCATAAATCAACATGATCTTTGTCTTAAAAATCATCTTATACAATTCATTGACTTCTTCCTTTCGACCGAAAAAAAAGTCTTTATCTTCTTTTTGATAACTGTCTAAAAACTTAAAAGGGTATTTTTTATTCATAGTTAATAATTAAAAAACTCCAGATATAGCATTTAAATTTTCATCATTTATTAAGGGCATATCCTTAACTACATAATCACCTGTAATAATTGTATTCATTGCCACTTCGAACTGTTTAGTAACAAGATTCAATCGGATTTTTTTCATTCTGTTTTTTCTATCTTTTCTGGCTATAGTCCCATTGAGTATACTATCTTCTATTTTTTTATAATGAATTATTCTATCCTCTTCACTCTTTATCGAAAAATAGTCTAAACCACTCTCACCATCCCAGAATTCATAATAAATCAAATCAAAACTTTCTTCGTTTATTAGCGCATTAAAATCAAGTAAAAAAGGGAACATATTCACTTTTTTATACTCAATTTTTTCTCCATTGATGAAAGGTTGGATGAACATGACAGAATATGTTTTTTCCGGTTTTTCGTCAATTTTAAGAAAATTTGTATTATCCTCATTGTCTTCTTTGCCAAGAACTGTAATATCCTTTATATATCGAATTTTTGAATAACGTGATTCTTCATATTCAATTTTTTTGATTGTCATGAGTTTACATCTAGTGAAAAACTTCAAGATAGAAAGTATAACAGCCAATGAGTTTTCTGACGAAACCAGATTACTTGGTACATATATTTGTGATGAGTCATCAATGCTTTCAAGTCTTTCAAGTTGAGCTGAAGCTTGGTTAAATTCGCTTTTTAAATTTAAAAATTCCTCCAGATCTCCTAAACTTGCCTTATCAATGGGGTATTCAATATCATTTTCTTCAAATATTTGAATTAACAATAAAAATAAATTTCGCAGCTCAACAAGTTTAAGCTTTCTTTTTGCTATGAAAAAGGTTCTTATCAATTCCTTGTTCGTGTCAATATCTGGTCTATTTCTTTTGGTATCCCATAGTTTAGAAATGAATAAATAATTGAGTAGCTGCAAACTAATCCTATAGGTTTTGAAACAAGTATCGATGTACTCTTCAATTTTTGTCTCTATGGTTATTTCCTTCTTGTAATGACCAATAGCAAACAACCTGCGCAATTCTGATCCAATCACCCATATAAAAGAATCTTCCAAAATACCTTGTGCTTTTTTCAGATGATCCGGCTTTGTTTCCCATGCCTCCAGATCTTCCGAAGGAATACTTTCTAAAAATCTCTTTGGTTTATCCTGATCCTGTACAACACTTATTAATTGCTTAGTCAGATGTTCGTTAATAGTTCTTACATAACCGATGGGGTCAATTTTAACATTGATCTCTTCAAATTTCTTCTTCCCTATTTTATCTTCCTTAGAAATAAAATATAAATTATCATCATCTTCCAATTCTTTAAGACTACCACCTCCCCTGACTCTTAAATTCACTCCTTCAATTCCATTCTTTGTTTTTAGCAGATCGTTTATCTGAGTTTTTGTAAGTTCAAAAGCCTTATAAATACTATGGTAATCACTCCAATTTATAAGGTCAGCCAATTTTTGATAAAATTTTTCAGAAAACTTAGTTGCTAATCCATCACTAACAGGCTTGTAGGTACCTATATAAATGGGAACAATTCCCTTTAATTTTTCCAAAGTACTCTCGGATGCACAACCATTGATAAACACTCCTTTGAGATTTTTACAATTCTTTAAATGTTCAATCAAACTTGAAAAATTTCCATCATTGAGTCGAATTCCTTCATTCTTATCGTGATGACCACTAAAGTGAAACCAATTTAGAACATCCTTTAATTCATCAATTCTATCCATCAATGCTTCTAAAGAGTTCCCTTCAAATATTTCATATTTAAAATCTTCTCCCATCTGAAGTTTTCCCATTATTTTTTGAAACCCAACTTTTTCCTCTTTAATGTTATCTAAATCTTTATTTGGATCATCAAATACACCTATTACGTACATAATCTATTTATTTTTTGACAAATTAATTATTGTTTTATCCTATTTCAATTAGTAACGGCCCATGTTGCATATTTTCATCTAACAAATTTGAACTTCCCATATCAGGACCAATTCCACGGGCATTTTGTATAAACTCCCCTGCCACAATTTTTCCGTCAATAATCTGGATTTCTTTACAGGAAAAGGCAAAAGTTAAAGGGTACTCCTTTTTAACACATATATCATATGCAGCTTCATGTGATACATTCGCCTCAATTTTTACATTTGCAATGGATTCATCAATTGCAGGAAGTGATACATTGACTCCATTATCACTTTTGTCGTACACTGAGATACTAAAATCCTTTGAGACTATTGAATCTATGATTATAGCCAATTTAGAATCCGGGCTTTTCATACGGATAAATTCTTCATTAATTCTTATATCATTCTTATAAAGAAATCTGCCTAATTCGACCTGGTCAAAATAATTTCGACTTACATTCGAAAATGACAAACTAAATTTATCGTCTTTCCGTATTTTGCCTTCAACCGCACCAGGCGGTACTCCAAAAGCTCCTAAATAGCTTTTTAGTAAATCCAAACCAAGACCTATTTTCACCTTTTTACTTTTCCTCATAGAGAACCCTGACAGTTCTTCAGATTTTATTCCTACAGGCTCCCCAAAATCACCATCTATCAACAACTTAAATTCGGTAAAAAAGCGTGCCTTTTTAGTAGTATCGATTTCCAATATGGTTAATGGCTGCATGCCCGTTTGGGGTATTCTTAAAGGATTCGCATCAAAGAGTTCTCTTAACTCGTCGGTAAATTCATTTTTACAAATACGTGTCATACGTTTTATTATAATTTATTTGAAATATAAAATAACCAATTTACAGATTGTTATAAAATTTATCATCCCTGAATATTAACATCATGAGTTTTATCATTTTCTATTTTTACCACTTTCTTAGGATAAACCTTGTCAATAAAAGGTCGCAATGATTTATTCTGAAGGTACCATCCTAAATTAGTTTCCAGCTCTCCCGAAACTTTATTGAACATATTATTCGTTAATATCAACTCAGTCGTATATAAGGCATTTTTAACGGGGCTCTCAATTTCTTCACTACTGCCACCCCCTCTTGATTCACCTTTATGCGTCATTGGAGGTGAAAAACCGCTTTGTGTTATGGATGCGATCTCTTGAGTAATCTCTCCGTAATTATTCACCAGAAATTTCAAATAGACCCTTTCTTCTTCCCAATTATAGATTTCCTGATAAGGATCAATTTGCATATAATTTTTAAAAATTTTTGACTTACCTGGCAAAATCTCAAATGTCTTGCCATCAACTGCACTTATCTCATGCAAGGAATTGTAAACAGCTAATAAGGTAACATAGATATTCTCGTTCGACTCATTGCTTACTTTTAATTCATATTTTCTCCAAAGCGAACCCTTGCCAGTCCTACCCTCTGGAGTCATCGTAAAACTGCCTTTGGTTACATCAGCGTACTCAGAATCTTCGGTCTTTATCTCTATTTTTACGGGCATTTCTTTAAAGGCATCCTGAATCTCAAGATTTTTAAAATGAAACCAGTTCCTAATAGTCTGCAGATTATTATCAAGATATGAACGAAGACTATTGATCTGTCCCTTATTCTTTACAAGATCAAATTGCCTGTTCAGTGGCTGATAAGATGAATCCGGAAAAGAAAAGTAAAGCATCCCTTTGAAGATATTTACATGATAATCGCACTGCCCGAGAATATCTGAATAATCAATACTTTCATCTTGTTCTAAAATAGTTTCGATCTGTTGAAAAATTTCCTCAGCCCCATCTATATTATGAATTCCAAGTACCGGTTTTCTTTTATGAATTGTCTCACTAATAACAGAGTATATTTTAGTATTATCCAAATTGAAATTGTCTATCTCGCTCTGATCAATTAATGAATCAATCAAATTCACCTCTTTTATTTTCAGGTCGATACTTTCAGATTTTGACTTGTGAATTGTGATAAGATCTCCAACTGCTACTCCATGCACTTCCCCTTTACTGAACATCCAACCAGTTTTATCATTGTATTGAATAAAACTTTTACCTTTTTTCATTTTGTCTCCATTCATTCGCAACCAGCTGGTAAGCTGGTCGTATTTTCGATCTCCTAGAATGGAAATGGTAGGGGTCTGTTTTTCGGAAGTCGTACTGCGTACGTGTAATTCAATTTGCTTGAGCAGATCTGCATAACTTATGTCGCTATTGTTAGCTTCCAATGTTTTGATCAGACTGTTGGTAAAGGTGCCTCCCCCATTATACTCCCATGCCCTTTCGCTAGATAAACAGGCCGAAAGTGTTATTACATTATTGTCCGGAAAAATTTCATTAAAGTCCTTTTTTCTTAATTCCTCGGGGGTGGTTTTCTTGTTGAAAATAAACTCCTTATACGTTCTTTCATCAAACGGCCTTATAGAAGCAGCTTTCATTTTTCTGTCCTTTTCCATAGATCTGGTCATGTCACCCGAATGACAGCAATCAAAAACAGTCAGGATATGCGCCCCTTTTGCGCATTGACCTAAAATATAGCGAAGCTCCTTATTGGCCAGTTTATTATCCTCTTCGGGATTAGCTGGAGGATAGCAGTAAAGGGTTTGAATAAGACCATTATAATTATCATAAAACAGGTCTTTTGAAATCTCGTTCACCCCATGTCCGCTAAAATAAAATAATAAAGTATCTTCTGAGCTTAGTTTTTTTACCTGTTTTTGCAAACATTTTATAATGTTTTTTCTATTGCCCTCTTTATCTGTTAAAACCACTGGGTCAATCACTTCGTCATAAAATGAGCTATCTAGATTGTTCAAATAGTTCTCAATTTTACGAACGTCATTTACACATCCTGAAAGGTCGCCAGGTTTAGGATATTTGTCGACTCCCACGAGGAAGGAATATAATTTTTGGGGCATTGTGAGGGGATTTTAAATTGTTTGTAAATCTTTTAATCAGGCATTTAAATCCACATGAAATATTTCCAAGAGGATCTAAATATCACAAAATCTTTTTCAAACAGTTTATAATAGAATACTCTAAATATATAAAAAAAATAAAGAAATGGAGTTAAAGCACCGATTTATGCCTCATTAAATGCAGTAGATACAGGCTAAATGTTAGTTCTAATATTCCGTATTGATGGATTTAAGCGATGTATATTAATTCAACTGAAAGTATAAGACTCCTTTATGTATTGACATCATGTCAATACTATAATAGCATTAATATATCATTAAGCTATGCACTTAAAAAAAATTTATTCTAAGACAATCATAGAAATTGTTTACCTAAAACTTAAAAAAATAGCACAAAAAAACCTGACAGAAAAAACTGTCAGGTTAGGTTAGTTTCAAAACTTTTCCCCCGAGTATTTTGAAACGCTGATCGAAATTACAAAATATATTCTATTATGTTCTACATACACATTGAAAATGTTTAAAAAATATAAACAAAATTTACGCAATCTATAAACTAATTATTTTTCAGCAAGTTATAGAGTAAGAGATATCAAATGAATCAATAAATTCAGATCATTTAAGAAGGTTTAGTCTGGCGAAATATAAAAAAACCGACTATACTAATTATAAAAAACGTTGCTTTTTTGTTAATAAAAGTGTTGTGTTTTAACTCATTTGAGTCATATCGACTTCACGGAGGTTTGACATAAGCTATTTCTGTTTAACTTTTTTTCAAACCTCATCAACTTAAATAGGGTTTAATCCAATTTATCGTCTAGTAATTTTAAAAAGAATAAAAGCCAGCTCATTTGCGAAAGGCCGGTAAGATTCCAACTAATTATGAATTCAAAATTATTGAATGTAGCTGGAGTAAAATTGAGTCTTTACCATTACCAAATGATTTAGTATCCATTAAATCTGGGTAAAAAAAAGGACCGGTTACTCCTTACGCCATATCTTAGCATAGCGCAGAAAACAGAGCTATCCTTTTTTTCCTTATTTTTATACCTTCAGTTTATACTATGAAACAATATTTTTCCATAGGAGAACTCCTAACAGACTATCGGAGTGACCGGGATCTATCTCAAATGGACCTGGCTGCCCTTATAAACGTTGACGCTCGAACCATACAGCGTTGGGAGAAAGATATAACCTTAATTAAAACTAATAAGGAAAGAGAAATTGCTGAAGTAACATTACTGCCTTATCAACTCATTAGAAACTTAAATGCAAGCGTTCCCATTCCTACTTTTTATGATTTTAGGATTCGAAAGTATTCACTTACTGAATTGAACAATGAATTACCTGATGCACGTTGGTTAAAAGACAGGGTAAAAGAATTCTCAAAAAAGATTCGCACTATCGATCCGGCAACAGATATGGAAATTCTTAGGAAAGACCTTTTGTTTCAAAAAAATAATCAGGAACCCATCTCTAGAAGCATGCTGACGAGGGCCATTGAACTTTTACCGGAACTCAATTTAATTATTATGGATGATTATGGAAATTATTCTGGTCATTCTATCGTTTTACCAATTAAATCAGCAACTTACGAGAAATTTAAGAATAGAGAAATTACAGATACTGACTTTCGAACAGAGGATCTAGTCAATTATAAAACTCAGGAAAAATCTTTTTTTTTCAACTATGACATCACCACAGATAACAATGATAATCTGTTTTATTTAGCACATGATATACTCAATTTCTTTAAAAATATACCCCAAGACAATTATGAATACTGTGCCTATACGATGAGATATGATTCTTATAAGATCAATGAACAATTAGGCTTGCAATTGTTATGGGAAAATGTAGTTCAACGAGACGCCTTAGGCCTTGAATACCACCCACGATTATATACCGGAAATTTAAAAGAGTATCTTTCTGAAGATTAAGTCATTTAAAAAAGGCCGGCATTCTCTTAGTGCTTATTCATCTCTTTTAGTTTGATTTCTTCTCCTACATTCATTTTTTCACAATTCAGATCACACAAATAATGATAGAATTCTATATATTCTACTAATTGCTTATCGATTTGAAAAATATTGGGTTCCATAGAAATGATTGATTACAATTTTATAGCTTCCAATAAAGCTCTTTTAAAAATATAAAACAATGATCATCATCAGCCTTTAAATTGATTAAGATCAATTCTTAAGCAGAAACTATAAAATGTATCTCACTAGTTTTAGTTTAGTCATGTTAGGAATAAAAAAAATGAATGACCAACCCAATTTACTTTCTTTATTAGCCACTATATCTATATCTTTGATCAGCATAATAAATCATATCACAATTATATTTAATAATATCTAAGTTATTAAAATACAGTATATTAACTACTTTTATATGAAATTTTTAATTTTATTCATTATCCTCCTCCTTACGACCTCTTGCACCAAAAAGCATCCGTATGTAAATCAAAAAATTGAATCAAATCTTGTCGAAGACTGGGAAAATCCTGAAGTTTTTGCCATAAATAAGGAACAACCCAGAGCATCATTTATTCCTTTTCAGACAAGAGATCAAGTAATTGAAAACAAGGCCAACACCTCTCCATTCTATACCTCAATGAATGGTCGATGGAAGTTCCATATCATCGATCAACCAGACAACAGACCATTCTATTTTTATAAGACAGATTATGATGATTCTGACTGGAAAATGATAGACGTTCCTTCAAACTGGGAATTACAGGGTTTTGGCTATCCAATTTACACCAATGTAAAGTATCCGCATGACAAAACACCTCCGAAAATTCAAGCACATTATAATCCTGTAGGATCGTACCGCACTACTTTTCAGATTGATGACAAGATGCTCGAAAGAGATCTCTACCTGCATTTCGGGGCCGTAAGTTCGGCCATGAACATCTGGATCAATGGTGAAAAAGTGGGTTATAGTGAAGGCAGTAAAACACCAGCCGAATTTCTTATTAATGAGTATATCAAAAAGGGAGAGAATTTACTTGCTGTAGAAGTTTTTAAATGGTCTGATGCAAGCTATCTAGAAGACCAGGACTTTTGGAGACTTTCAGGTATCACCAGGGATGTATATCTATTGTCTAGATATAAGGATCATATCGTTGATTTTGAAGTCAAAGCTGGTTTGACAAACGATTATACTACTGGAACATTTGACCTCAGTGTGGCCATTAAAAATGATAGCAAGAAAGGACTAAACCTTAACATTGAATTGCTTGATTCATCTGGAAATAGCATGATTAACACAGAAAAAAGTGTTGTATGGGAAGGTGACAAAGCCTCTGTTAGCTTTTCGGATCAATTGAAAGGTGTTCAAGCCTGGAGTGCAGAGAAACCTGAGCTATACCAATTGCTACTCACTTTAAAAGATGATAATGGCGCTATTCTGGAAAGCATAGGCAATCAGATTGGATTTAGAAGTGTTGAGATCAGGAACGGGCAGTTTCTGGTTAATGGAAGGTCTGTATATTTCAAAGGAGTCAATCTGCACGAACATCATGACAGAACCGGGCACTATATGGATGAAGCCACCATGATCAAAGATATCAAGACCATGAAGATGCATAATATCAATGCTGTCAGGACCTCACATTATCCGCAGCCCGAACGCTTTTACGAATTATGCAATCAATACGGGCTCTATATCGTAGACGAGGCAAATATTGAATCTCATGGCATGGGTGCCGAGCATCAGGGAAGTTTTGATACGATTCAACATGTGGCCTATCGACCAGAATGGAAAGCGGCCCATATGGATCGGGTCAAAAGCATGGTGGAAAGAGATAAGAATCAACCTTCTGTGATCATTTGGTCCATGGGTAACGAATGCGGTAACGGACCTGTTTTCTATGAGGCTTATGACTGGATCAAACAGCGCGACTCGAGTAGATTTGTGCTGTTTGAGCAGGCAGGATTGAATTCGAATACTGATATCGTTGGTCCGATGTATGCAAGGATTGAACAATTGGAGGCCTATGCTCAAAATAACCAGGATCGCCCGTTTATTCTATGTGAATATGCCCATGCCATGGGTAACAGTGTGGGTAATTTCAAAGAATACTGGGATATGATGAAAAAACATCCGGTTCTTCAGGGTGGTTTTATCTGGGATTGGGTTGACCAGGGCTTGGTCAAAACTTCCAATTCTGGAACCGAATACTGGGCCTATGGAGGAGATTTCGGTCCTGCAGATGTACCTTCTGATGGAAATTTCTGTTTGAATGGATTGGTTGACCCTGACCGTACGCCCAAACCTTCTTTGCAAGAAGTAAAAAAAGTACATCAATTTATAGATTTTACGTTGACGGATGCCCAAAAGGGACAAATAGAGATTGCAAACAACTATCACTTCACAAATCTAAACGAATTCAAATTTGAATGGGTATTATTGGCCAATGGCATAAAAAAGGCTTCTGGGCAGATGTCAAACATTGACCTGTTGCCAGAACAAAAATTTAAAATCGTTATTCCTTATCCAAATACTTTGGATACCGAAGATGAGCTTATTTTAAACATTGAGGCCTATAGCAAAAAAGCTGAAGGTTTGGTGCCAGAAGGTCATAAGGTTGCCTGGGAACAATTCGTGTTGAATTCGCCTGAAGCCACCACATTTGGAAAATCCGATGAAAAAGTGATTCTCAGTGAAAGCGAAACGGCGATCACAGTGAGTAACAAAATCATCAAACTTGTATTTGATAAATCTGATGGTATTCTCAAGGAGTTGGTCCTTGAGAATGAGAATTTAATTAAGGAGGGTAAGGGCTTTACTCCTAATTTTTGGCGAGCTCCTATTGACAACGATTTTGGAAATGACATGCATAAGCGAACCAAAGACTGGCGTTATGTAAGCAAACATAGAAAACTGGCTGGGCTTACATCCCGTATGGATCAAGGAAACGCCGTTGTTGAAGTGAATTATGAACTCATTAACAGCAACAATAAAAAAATGGCTGATTTCTTTATACAATATACCATTAACGGAGATGCTGGTATATTGGTCAACTGCCGCTTAGTCAAGACCAGCGACAATTGGGCTGAAACGCCTAGAATCGGATTAAACATAGAGTTGAAGCGCATGCTCGAGGAGCTTAGCTGGTACGGAAGGGGGCCTTTTGAAAGCTACTGGGACAGAAAGACCGGAGCTCCCATTGGTATCTATTCTGGTTCGGTGTCAGATCAATACTGGGCCTATCTGCGACCACAGGAGAATGGTAATAAAACTGATGTTAGGTGGATAAAACTGATCAACCCGGTTAGTGGTCATGGTTTACTGATTAAAGGAATTCCTACAGTTGATTTTAGTGTTCACCACCAGCTTATGGAAGACTTTGAATCTTTGGAAAGAACAGATGGTCGCCATAGAGATGGCGACATCGTCAAAAACAGACATACGATTGATGTTCAAGAAAGAGATTTAACAAGTCTTAATATTGATTACCGACAAATGGGTGTTGGAGGAGACGATAGTTGGGGTGCCAGGACACATACTGAATATACCCTCATTTATAAAAATTATGAATATTCATTCCTTATCTTTCCTGTTGTTAAATAGCTAGAGCTGTTTCAAAATCTTAAAAATTGTATCTGTATTATTCAGATACAATTTTTCATTTATGATAATATTGAATTAATTTAGAACTCTAAAAGAATACTATGAATATTGTTATCATCGGAGCCGGAGGCGTTGGCGGTTATTTTGGAGGTAAGTTGGCTCAGGCAGGACATAACACCACCTTTATCACCAGAGGCCAAACTCTTGAAACAATTAAGCAAAATGGCTTGAAGGTAAAAAGTATATTGGGAGATTTCCATGTGTATCCTTATGCCACTGACAATTATGACCTTGTAAAAAAAGCAGATCTTATCTTGTTATGTGTAAAATCCTGGCAAATAGAAGATATCGCTCAAAAAATCAAACCCCTGCTCCCATCACATTGCACCGTACTCCCATTACAAAATGGAGCTGATAATGCTGATCGCTTATTAGCCATCCTACCTCCTGCCCAGGTCATTGCGGGATTGTGCAGAATCGTGAGTAAAATTGAAAGCCCGGGTGTGATCAATCATTTTGGCTTTGAACCTGAAATACTGTTTGGAGAATTGAACAATGAGCCTAGTATAAGGCTTGAATCTATCAAAGTTGCCTTCGATAAAGCAGGTTTTAAAAATCGAATTTCCAATAATATTCAAAGAGAAATCTGGTTAAAATTTCTGTTTATAGCTTCGATCAGCGCCATGGGAGCTTTGACAAGAAGCGTTTTGGGTGTTATGCGTGAAGATCCGTTTTTACGTAAAAAATTACTTGAAACAGCGGCTGAAATCGTATCTGTTGGCAATAGTTTAGGCATAAACATCAATGAAAGAGATATTGACAGCTGTTTTGAGATCATTGACCGAATCGATTATGACACTACCATGTCGTTGCAAAGAGATTTGATGGAAGGAAAACCCAGTGAATTGGAAAATTTTAATGGTTACATTGTTCAACAGGGTGATCTTCTTGGCATTGATACCCCTGTTAATGATTTTATTTATTATAGCTTAAGGCCGATGGAGGTGAAAGTTTTAAGTGTTAAGTTTTAAGTTTTAAGTGTTAAGTTTTAAGTTTTAAGTGTTAAGTTTTAAGTTTTAAGTTTTAAGTGAAAATTAATATTTCCTGAAAAGACATCCTTAATCCTTAACACTTAAAACTTAATCCTTCTTTTGAGTTACGTGAAAACTAGTCCTTTTTCCTGAAAAGACATCCTTAATCCTTAGCACTTAAAACTTAACCCTTATTCATACCCTACCCCTGACATTGGATCAAAAATTTCAGAAAAAGCTGTATCAAAACTATTCAGGACGTTTATATTCGTGTTATTCCTTTTAATCAACCCGTCTTGTCTTAGAATGTACTTTTCCAAAGTTCCTCTGGGGTCATTTTGTCGTCTGCCGTTATAGTAAATTTGCTCTACAAAATCAGGAAACACAATCTGCTTGATAGTTACTCGATAGCGACCTCCTATAAAATCAACTATTAAAAAAGCTTCATAATCATGCTGAGCATATTCCGGAAGATTGTCTGTAAGTAATTTATAGGCCCTTGTTTTGGTCGACGTACCGAATTTTAAAATGTCGAGATCAGAAGTGAAGTCATCGGCTTTTAGCATCCTGTTCAATTCGGCCTTATCTTCAAGTCCATACCATTTCTGCCATACCAATTTATAGTCGATTGCATAAAAATTTCCCAAAGAATCGGTTTTCTGAAACTGAGAAAACCCTTGTAAACAAACAAATAATAGTAAAAAACTTATTTTTTTCATAATTATGACGCTTCTTGTTTTAAGATTCCTGATGCAAAAAATTCTTTTTCGACAAGAGGTCTTCCTTCGTTTCAACATGTTCATCATCAGGTACACAACAATCTACAGGACAAACCGCTGCACACTGTGGTTCGTCGTGAAAACCTATACATTCGGTACACTTGTCTGGAATGATATAATACACTTCATCGCTTACCGGTTCTTGTTCATTATCTGCATTTACTTCTTTGCCATTGGGTAAAATTACATCACCACTCAATTCTGTACCATCAGCGTATCGCCATTCCTCCGCAGCTTCATAGATCGCAGTGTTTGGACATTCAGGTTCACAAGCCCCGCAATTGATACATTCATCTGTTATGATTATTGCCATTATTTTTTTAACTAAATTTGCGCACAAATATAATGTTTCCACTACTAGTATCCTATCTCACATGACTGTTGAAAAAAGAATTGAAGCCTTTACTAAACTCGGTGAATTTTTATCTCAGTTTGAACCCGACGGAATTGTACAAAAAGATGATGTAGCACTGAATGAGCTGTTTTTTGAGCCATTTAAGCTGCAGTTAAATCGAGCCTCAGAATTCAACGGTTGGTTTACCAAAAATAATGTATTAAGCGCTTTTTCAAAATGGTCTAAGATACTTAATGATAGTGATTTAAAAAAATGGATTTCATCTTATAGTTTAAGTAAAATTCAGCCTAAGAAAATTGGAGTCATCATGGCTGGAAATATCCCACTTGTGGGTTTTCATGACTTTCTTACTGTTTTGATTTCAGGACATGAACTTATTGTAAAACAATCAAGTTCCGATTCTTATTTTTTGCCCTTGATCGCCAAATACCTTGAATATGTAGCGCCTGAATTTAAAGGACGAATAACATTTACAGAAGAAAAGCTAAGTGGTTTTGACGCCGTTATCGCAACAGGAAGCAATAATACAGCCAGGTATTTTGATTACTATTTTGGTAAATATCCACATATCATCAGAAGGAATCGAAATTCTGTTGCCGTGCTCTCAGGGAACGAACCCAAGGAGGATCTTATGAAACTAGGGGAAGATATATTTAGATATTTTGGCTTGGGCTGCAGGAGTGTATCAAAAATATTCGTTCCAAGGGCATATGATTTTGATCAACTCTTCGAGGCTATATATGACTATAAGGATGTACTTAACTATGATAAATACGTTAATAATTACGACTATAACAAAGCTGTTTACTTGATGAGTCAGTACAAATTACTGGAGAACGGTTTTTTAATGCTAAAGGAAGACGCAAGTTATGCCTCACCTATAGCAACACTGTTTTTTGAATATTATGATGATGAACATGCATTACATCAAAAACTCAAGGCCGATAGCGAATCCATACAATGTCTTGTTGGAAAATCAGAGCAGCTTAAAATGGTTGATTTTGGGGAAACGCAAAATCCTCAATTATGGGATTATGCCGATGATGTCGATACCATGAAGTTTTTACAAGACCTTTAGACCTTTCTATCTACTCAAATTTTGTATCCAATTTGATATAATCCAGCAATTCTCTTTTAACTGAGTCCTCCTTGAATTTACCTCCAAATTCAGAGGTAACCGTGCTACTAGCAATATCACTTACTCCTCTGGAATTAACACACAAATGTTTGGCATCAATGATACAAGCTACATCCTCAGTGCCTAAAGCCTCCTGAAGGGCCTGAACGATCTGCATATTCAATCTTTCCTGAACCTGAGGTCGCTTGGCGTAATATTCAACAATCCTATTCATTTTAGAAAGCCCGATAACCTTTCCTTTTGAAATATACGCTACATGAGCTTTACCGACAATAGGTAAGAGATGATGCTCACAGGTTGAATACACAGTGATATTCTTTTCAACCAGCATCTCGCCATATTTATAATTGTTGTCAAAAGTTGACAACTTAGGTTTTCTATCTGGGTTAAGACCACCAAATACTTCCTTAACAAACATTTTAGCTACTCTTAATGGTGTTCCTTTCAGACTGTCGTCAGTAAGATCCATACCCAGTGTATGCAAAATATGTGAGAAATCTTTTCGTATGAGTTCTATTTTTTCCTTTTCTGATAATACAAAAGCATCCTCCCGAATCGGATTCTTAGCTGAACCTGAAATATGACCGTCACCCATTTCGTCAATCATTTCGTTTATTTTATCATTATGTCCTTCAAACATTTCTTTGTCGTTTAATGTGCAAAAATACAATATTGCTTTGAATTATATAATTTAAGTACCGATTAGTCGTATTAATTCTTCCTGATTACAAGTATTTTGATCTCCTGAATCCATCCGTTTCAATTTAAAAGTATCCTGTGCCATTTCTTCTTCGCCAACCAATACCACATAAGGAATTTGTTTATTATTCGCGTAGTTCATTTGTTTTTTTAGCTTGGCAGATGATGGGTACATCTCTGATCTTATCCCTCTGCTCCTTAGCAACTTCATAGATTTCATAACATATTTTGCCTCTTGCTCACCAAAATTGACAAATAACACCTGAGGACCTGGATACGGAGTATTGGCAAAAAGGCCAAGCTCTTCCATCACCAGGTAAATTCTGTCTAGGCCAAAAGAAATTCCTACTCCGCTGATATCCTTCAAGCCAAAAATACCGGTGAGGTCATCATACCTGCCTCCGCCTCCAATCGAACCCATTTGAACTCCGGAAGCCTGCACCTCAAATATCGCTCCTGTATAATAATTCAAACCTCTTGCCAAGGTAAGATCAAGCTTTAAAGATGAAGACTCTAAGCCCAGGCTTTCAATCTGTTCAATCACAAAAGACAATTCCTCCACTCCTTTTGAGCCTTCTTCAGATTGAGACAACATAGTAGCCAGTGAAACCAATTGCTCCTTATTCGATCCGGTCAAACCAAATAGAGGCATTAATTTATCCAATGCAGTTTCGGTGATTCCTTTAGATCTCATTTCTTTTAAGACCCCTTCAACTCCAATTTTATCAAGTTTGTCAAGAGCAACCGTAAAATCAATCAATTTATCTTTGGCTCCAATAAGCTCAGCAATCCCAGAGAGAATCTTTCTGTTGTTGATCTTAATCACTGTTTCCTTTAATCCTAAATCTGTAAATACCTTGTCGTAGAGTTGTACGAATTCAACCTCCTGCCACAAACTATTACTACCAACTACATCAGCATCGCATTGAAAAAATTCTCTAAACCTTCCTTTTTGAGGCCTATCTGCCCTCCAAACTGGTTGAATTTGGTACCTCTTAAACGGAAAAACGATCTCGTTTTGATGTTGCACCACATAACGGGCAAAAGGCACTGTAAGATCATACCTAAGAGCCTTTTCGGAGATTTTACCCGTGAGCTTCACCGCGTCTTTATCTTTATACAAGATCTCATCAACCTTACTTAAATAATCTCCCGAGTTCAATATTTTGAAAATCAGCCGATCACCTTCCTCTCCATACTTTCCCATCAAGGTGCTTGAATTTTCAAAAGAAGGTGTTTCAATAGGTTCAAATCCAAATAATTGAAAAGCTGTTTTGACAGTTTCAAAAATATAATTTCTTTTTGCTAATTCAGTAGAAGAAAAGTCTCTTGTTCCTTTAGGAATGCTGGGTTTCATTATGTATTCTGATTAAATTCAATTCACATACAAATATTATATAATGTGAATGGGTGCAAATATCCGAAAATATTTCTTTTAAATATCTTTTTGTCACACCGATGCTATTTTCAAAAGAAGATTTTTAACTTGCAGTGATTAATCTTGTTATTTTCAAGTAATTATGAGAAGCCCCGTGCTCTATATATTACTCATCTTCCAACTTTGTGTTTTTGCTCAGCAAAGCCAGATAGTATCAGGAGATGGATCTATGATCAATGTAGAAACTGTTCTCCAGCAATATATTCAAATTCCTTCGGTAAGCGGACAAGAAAAAGCAGCTGGTGACTTTCTAAAAAACATTTGTCTTAGTAACGATTTATACATTGCAGACTTTGGTGATAAAGACGGACAATACAATTTTGCGGCTTCTGTTTTTCCCCTAAGCTCGGGAAAACCTAACATTGTATTTTTGAATCATATCGATGTAGTACCCGAAAGTAAAAGCGAGGCACGGGAGCCATTTAGTGGGACCATAGAAAATGGTGTCATTTACGGACGGGGAAGTATTGACAATAAAGGGGCTGCCTTGATGCAACTATACGGGATCCTTAGTTTGATGCAAGACACCGACCTCAGTAAAAGTCCATATAATATAACGATGTTATCTGTTTCATGTGAAGAAACACAATGCTCAGGAGGCGTGAGCTATGTGATTGAAAATCATATCAACGAATTAAACCCAACTGTAGTTTTTGGAGAGGGACCTTCAGAACTTACAACTTTAATGGAAGGTGATTTTAAACACCCCGTTTTTGGTATTTCCATCATTCACAAAAAACTACTTTGGCTCGAACTTGAGCTGGAAACAAAAACCTCTGGTCACGGGGCAGTTACACCTGTTACCTATGCCAATAAGGAATTGGTGGCTGCTCTTGAACGACTTACCAGCAAAAAAGCAAAAATTGTTTTTAACGATATCAATACCAAATTCTTTAAAGATATAGGTCAATATCATAAAGGTGCTAAGAAAATGGTGCTCAAACATCCCAGGTTTTTCAAACCAATTTTTAGCAGTCAACTCAAAACGCGCCCTGAATTATTCTCCTTGCTCACCAATACTATTACTTTGACAAATATCTACAGCAACAGCAAAGTTGTCAATAAACTTGCATCAATTGCCTGGGCGCGATTAGATTGCCGTTTATTACCAAACACCAATGAAGAGGAGTTTTTAACGATGATAAAAAAAACACTCGATAATGAAAATATCAAAATAAAAGTTCTCAAAACCTCACCAAAAAATAAAGCCAGTAATCCGGAAACCATTTATTACAAAAACCTAACACTTGCCATACAGGATACATACAAGAAATCAACTACCATGGATATATTGATGCCCAATGTTAATGACCTCGGGGCTTTCAGAGCCAAAGGTATCCCAGCTTACGGAACCTTACCTGTTTTCTTCGGCTTAGAAGAAGTAAGAAGCGTTCATGGAGACGATGAACACTTACACCTCAATTCTCTTTATAGCGGGGCTAAAGTGTATTATAACTTTCTTAGGAGAATGATACAGTGATGTAATGAATCATTGTATCATTACATCATTATTTTTTCTTCCCTTGCTGCTCCTGTGCCTGTTTCATAGCATCATCAAGACGTTGACGGAAAGCGCTTTTTTTCTTTTCAGGGCGTTTTTTATTTTCCTGGATCCGAGCGTGAATCTTATCGTCATCAATAATAAAGTGCTTGATTACCAACATAATTATAATGGTAAGCAGGTTGGATACAAAATAGTACAAACTCAAACTACTCGCATAAGTATTAAAGAAGACCATCATCATGATGGGTGAAAACCACATCATCATCTTCATCATCTTTTGCATATCAGGCATCCCCTCCTGTGTAGGCTGCTGCATGCTCATTTGCTGACTTTGCGTCATTTGCATATAAAAGAAAATGGCTATCGAAGCTAGAATAGGAAATAAACTCACGTGATCGCCATAAAATGGAATCTTAAATGGTAATTGCAATACTTCATCATAGGCAGAAAGGTCATCTGCCCATAAAAAGCCATGTTGTCTTATCTGAATATTGGCAGGGAAAAATCTGAACAGGGCAAAGAAAACCGGCATTTGGATCAGG
>CAZQRD010000021.1:0-2674 GCA_964595535.1 uncultured Flavobacteriaceae bacterium
CTACAGTTTCTAAATTAAGAGCTCGAGGAATAGAGTTTTTAAGTACGCCTCCGGAGGCATATTATAGAGCGGTTCCCGGTAGATTAAAAGAATTTAGCCATAAGTTAAGAGAGGATATTGAAACTTTAAAAAACTTAGGTATCATGATTGATGCGGACGAAGAAGGTTATTTATTACAGATTTTTACAAAACCAGTAGAAGACAGACCAACTTTGTTCTTTGAGATCATACAAAGAATGGGAGCCCGAGGGTTTGGTGCAGGTAACTTTAAGGCACTTTTTGAAAGTATTGAAAGAGAACAAGCCAAACGCGGAACTTTGTAGACCGTTATTTAATGATGTAATGATTTAATGATGTAATGATTCAATGAAAAAATGATTCAATGAATTAATGAATCAATGTCCAATCGAGGTCATCCGTTTTGCTTTTAGATAAATAAAAGCATAGTTTCGGACATTAATTTGCATGGTTCATCCAAATGTGAGGATGGGAATCAATGTTATTGTTTAATTTTATGACAACCAACAACCAAACCTTACTATTTTATGAAACAAATTATTTTTTACATGTGTGCAGTCTTGATACTTTTAAGCTGTGCACCACCACCGGTAGACAACTCTGCGAATGAAACTTTTGAAAAAAACTCAAAAACAGTTTTAGACAATTTAACCGGTTGGCAAAATGAGAATTTAGACTATTCCATGTATGCTGAAGATTTTGCTATGCTGGAAACAGGTTTTGGTTCTGAGAATGATTCTGTATCACTTACGGAAATGATGGAAAATGACAAAAAAATGTGGCAAGCATACGATTTCAAAATGCTTAATGAGCCTGTTTTGTTGCCGGGTGTTAATGCGACCACCATAATTCCTGATGGCTCAGTTCGCCATTATAGTCAATGGAAAATTACACTTTCTGCAACAGATTCTACGGAGGCAAAATCAGGGGTGATTAACATGTATGAGTCCTTTGATTTTAATGAGGAAGGTAAAATCAGGTACCAACAGGTCTATGCAGATTTTACAGGAATCATGATGCATTTGCACGGTCAGGAGTAAGTTTAACTGACTATTGAAGAATGCTTAAAACCGTTATTATAAATAACGGTTTTTTTATTTTTTCTGATAAAGGTTTCAGAAGTGAAAGTCTTGGAGTTGATACTTACACGAAAATACTCTGGGCCTTAGTCCAAGTCAGACCCTGAGCACAAACATGTTTACTTTAAGGATTTAGAACACTTAATAGTAAATACTAGAATCGATGTTAGTCAAAGTTTTTGGGAGTGCTGTATTTGGAGTGGAAGCAATCACCATTACAGTAGAAGTCAACATAGACAGGGGAATTGCCTATCACTTGGTGGGCTTACCCGATAGTGCCATCAAAGAAAGCAGTTACAGGATTTCAGGCGCTCTTAAAAATTCAGGGTATAAATTTCCCGGTAAAAAGATTACCATCAATATGGCGCCAGCTGATTTGAGAAAGGAAGGTTCCGCTTATGATCTAGCTCTTGCTCTCGGTATCATGGCTGCCTCGGGCCAAATGGAATCGGCAAGATTACATGAATTTGTGATTATGGGAGAGTTGTCACTTGATGGAAGCCTAAATCCTATCAAAGGTGCACTTCCTATTGCTATACAGGCCAAAAAAGATGGTTTCAAAGGATTTATCCTTCCAATTAAAAACGGGAAAGAAGCTGCAGTAGTAGAAGGGCTCGAGGTTTATGCCTTAAACAACATTAAAGAAGTCATCGATTTGTTTAAAGGTGAAAAGCACTTTGAACCTTTAAGCGTAGATATCCAAACGGAATTTTATGAAAAAACGAATTCAGATGATCTTGATTTTGCTGATGTAAAAGGACAGGAAACAATCAAGCGTTGTATGGAGATCGCTGCAGCAGGAGGACATAATATCATTCTTATAGGCCCACCCGGTTCAGGAAAAACCATGCTGGCCAAAAGGTTACCTACTATTTTACCTCCTATGTCATTGATAGAAGCCATGGAGACTACGAAAATTCATTCGGTAGTGGGAAGATTGAACGGAAATAGGGGTTTAATGTATAGAAGGCCATTTAGATCACCTCATCATACGATTAGTGATGTTGCCTTAGTAGGAGGAGGTACCTACCCACAACCCGGTGAAATTTCTTTATCTCACAATGGCGTTTTGTTTCTCGATGAGTTACCAGAATTCAAGCGAAGTGTGTTGGAGGTCATGAGGCAACCCTTGGAAGATAGAGAAATAACTATATCACGTTCACGCTTTACGATTACCTATCCCAGCAGTTTTATGTTGGTTGCAAGCATGAACCCCAGTCCCGGAGGTTTTTTTATAGATAAGGATCAGGTGTCGAGCGCCACGGTAATGGAGGCCCAACGCTATTTAAGCAAGATTTCGGGACCTCTGCTAGATCGTATAGATTTACATATTGAGTTACAGCCGGTTCCTTTCGAGAAGCTTTCGGAAAAACGATCTGGTGAAAAAAGCAAACAGATCAGAGAAAGAGTAATGGCTGCTAGAAATTTGCAGTCGGAGAGATATAGTTCAAGGAAAGACATTCATTATAATGCTCAAATGAATGTAAAACAAATACGTAAATATTGCCGACTTGATAAAACCTCCCAGCAATTGCTGAAACATGCGATGCAACACCTCAATTTATCGGCCCGGGCTT
>CAZQRD010000021.1:2774-38823 GCA_964595535.1 uncultured Flavobacteriaceae bacterium
TCCCAGCAATTGCTGAAACATGCGATGCAACACCTCAATTTATCGGCCCGGGCTTACGACAGGATCCTGAAAGTTTCCAGAACGATTTCTGACCTCGCGAACAGTGATCATATTTTGCCTGAACATATAGCCGAAGCTATTCAATACAGGAGTCTGGACAGAGAGGGGTGGTTGGGCTGACAAAATTTAAGGATTACATTTTTTAAAACTAATAAAATGCAATAGTTATTATTCTTCAGTCTTACTCTTTATAACTAGAGGTTTACGAGGTATTTGAGCCTCGCGTTGTGCAGTATTATACACAAATGACGCAACGATCACAGCCATTTGTTTAAGATCATCCATAACCAGCCGCTCATAAGTATCCATATTGGTATGATGTGTTCGGGTTCTGTATTCTACTGGATCTTGAATAAACTGAAAACCGGGAATACCGACGGCGTCAAATGCCAGATGATCAGTTCCTCCTGTGTTTTGAAGGGTAAGGGTGGTATTTTCCATGATATCTTCAAAGGGAGTAAACCAGGATTTAAAAATGGGTTCCACTTCCTGATTTCCTTGTAAATAAATGCCTCTGATTCTTCCGGTTCCATTGTCAATATTGTAATAAGCAGATATTTTTTCATGTTCCATGCTAAAGACCATGGTCTCTGGATCGCCCAGATGATTCTTTACATAGTTACGAGAGCCGTGTAAACCCTGTTCTTCCCCTCCCCATAAGGCAATTCTAATGGTTCGTTTTGGACTGAGCCCTGTAGCTTTTAAAATACGAACAGCCTCCATCATGACAATACATCCGGCAGCATTGTCTGTTGCCCCGGTTGCTCCGTGCCATGAATCCAAATGACCACCGAGCATCACAATTTCCGAAGCGAGATTATTATCAGACCCCTTAATTTCAGCGATAACATTATAGCCCTGTAAGTCTTCATTGTTAAAAGTAGTATTTACTTCTGCTTCGATTTCAACCGCCACTTCATTTTGAGATAGCCTGGCCATAAGGTTTACGTGTTCGGGTGCCATCTCAAGTTCAGGTACGCCTACAAAGGCATCTTTTAGATATCCTTTTGGGCTGGAGGTGAAAAGTGTACCATGTTTACCACTTGTTCCTTTTAGAATTAAAGCAACGTCTTCTTCGGCTAAAAAAGCAGCTATTTTTTTGTTCAAAGCTCTCTGCTTCAGTTTCTTTGCTCTAGCTTCTTCACTATAGCTCCCTTTACTATCATCCGGTATTAGCATTTTTTCGAGTTCCTCTTTTGTGAATCGAGTGGCATCAGGTTTGAAGGTTGGTTCCTGATTCTGGGGCGGTATTATGGCGATAATGGCTCCTTTTAATTTCCCTTTGTAGCTAATAAAATCTTCTTCTGATTTGATGTCTACAACTACCACTTTGCCATTGATTATTCCGTTGGTTCCAATCGACCAGGCTTTAGGTACGGCTATAAAGGGCATATAATAAGGTTTGGTCATGGCCACATAACTTTTGTTAATCTCCCATCCTTTGCCAAATTCACCCCAGAATTCCTTTGAAGCTTTAACAAGACCCCATTCAGTTAATTGAGCCACAGCATAATCAGCGGCCCTTTCATAACCTTCAGAATTGGTTAAACGCGGTCCTGCTTTATCGATTAGTTCAAAGGCGATTTGTTCAACTTGAGAATTTTGAAGTCCCTCATTTTTAATTTTCTCAATCGCGGCGATATCAATATGTTCCTGTCCTCTGACAAAAGTTGCGATCAGTAGGGTAGTAGTGAATAATAATTTAAGTTTCAAAAGCTTGTTATTTTAGTTAATAATTCCAATAAATACCAGACGTTGCCATATATTTCGAAATAAATATAAGTGTATTTTTCTAAATCGTGGCCCTTCATTCGTTGACCATCGCCACAATCCTAAGGGGAGCTCCACTTCCACCTTTTATCTTCATGGGTAAGGCAATGACTTCAAAACCTTTGTTGGGTAATTGATCCAGGTTAGTGAGGTTTTCAAAAGCAGGTATGTTTTTTGATAAAAGGATAACATGACTTTTAAAATCCTGGGATTGTCCGTAATCAATACTTGGGGTGTCAATGCCTATTGCATTAATAGTTCGTTTTTCTACCAACCAGTTTGCTGCTTCAGCAGATAGTCCCGGAAAATGGAGTAGGGCAATGGCTTCAGTTCCTCGTCGAACGGTTCCAAGATACTTTTCCTTAAATGGATAGTAGGTCGAATGTCCTGTATACAAGAGAACAATCGATCCATCTGGGATGGTCATTTGCTGTTCTTCTTCCCAATCTATAAAATCCTGAATACCGATCAAATAATCGACATCCTGAATTGCTTTATTTGATACATCAATTTTAATCGCAGGTCCAATAAGTTTTTCCAATGGAATTTGGTCAACTGTTTGCCCTCCTTTTACAAAATGAATCGGAGCGTCAATATGTGTGCCACCGTGCTCAGCTGTACTGAAATTATTCGCTGAATAATAAAAACCTTGTTCAGTTTCTCCCATAAACACAGTATCAAGCTCAAATTCCTTAGCCGTAACCCAATAAATGGTCTCTTTAGAATATTCATGAGACAGATCAACGATTTTTAAAGATTCCGTTTCTTTAGTCTTTGGCAATGAAGATTCTTTTGGAGCCTGAATGGTTTTTTCACATCCGATGAGAATAAATAAACCAACCAATATTTGGGCAATGTAAAATTTCATAAAAAGCGTTTTAGATCTATTGGTTTAAATGGAGTATGCTTTATTTCAATTTTTCCTGAAAAAACTCCATAGTTCGTTCCCAGGCCAGATCGGCTGCTTCTTTATTGTATCTCGGAGTGGTATTATTGTGGAATCCATGGTTAACATCAGGATAGATATAGGCTATATATTCAATATTAGCGGCTTCTAGGGCTGTTTCATAAGCCGGCCAGCCTTCATTCACCCTTTTGTCTAAACCTGCATATTGCAGCATCAAAGGAGCCTTAATTTGATTGACATCTTCTTTGGGTTGTTTTCCGTAAAACGGAACCGCTGCCGACAAGTGAGGTAGTCTGACCGCCATCATATTAGAAATCCATCCTCCGAAGCAAAAACCGACAACACCTATTTTTCCGTTGCAATCTGGATGGGCCTTCAAATAGTCATAGGCAGCTATAAAATCTTCCAGCATCTCATTTCTGTCTCGTTTTTTTTGCAATTCCCTTCCATCATCATCATTTCCGGGATAACCACCAAGCGGAGTCAGGGCATCGGGTGCGATGGTAAGGAAACCTTCCAAAGCGGCAACCCTTGCTGTGTCTTCAATATAAGAATTAAGGCCTCTGTTTTCATGTACAACCACGATACCGCCCAGTTTAGTCTTTACCTCAGAAGGTTTTGATAATAAAGCCTTTATATTGCCTCCTCCCTTCACTGAATTATAATTGATATATTCCGATTCCAATCTGGGGTCACCAGGCTGAACCTGAATAGAATTGATATAATCGGGCATCAAAAAACTCATTAGTGAAGAAACCGTTAAACCACCAATGGCATAAGTGGATAATTTTTTAACAAAGTCGCGTCTTTGAATTCTGTTATGTGCATAATCATCGTAAAGATCAAAAACTTCCTGGTTCAAATCTTTCTTTTCAAATATATTCATGGTTATCAGGGTGTTAGTCGGACATTTTTAGTTTAGAATATGGCCCTTTCACGATTTGTGAAAAATAGTTTTTAATCGGGAAAGCGACTTTCGTAAATATAAGAAATTTATAAACTATTTTTTTCAACTTGTTAATTCAGGCTTTGTTGAATCAAGAACAATAGGGTTTTATAGCCTGATTTGTAACATAAAATATAGTAATTTAAAGGCTTTATTCACTCATGGTCAATTCTATTCTTAACAAAGCCTTAAAAAGTGCTAAAAAAGTATCATTTTCGAGAGACGCTAAAATAATTTTTTTTAGCGATCTCCATAAGGGAGATAATAGTTATGCAGATGATTTTCGCCATAATATTAAAATTTACAAATACGCTTTAAAAAATTATTACGATCAGAATTACACGTATATAGAGCTGGGAGATGGGATAGAGCTTTGGGAAAACAAATCATTCAAGCCTATTTTTGAGGCGTATAAGTCCATCTTTGAGCTTCTGGAAAAATTTCATGTTGAGAAACGACTTTACCTTCTCTGGGGAAATCACGATATGGAGTTTCGTGATCCAATAATGGTTGAAAAGTTATTACACACTTTTTTCCCACCCAGGAATATTGTCGATAAAGAGGCGTTTTTTGATCTTGAATACCATGAAAGTTTGCTGCTGGAATTTGAAAACACAAAAAGGCCCATTTTTGCCATTCATGGGCATCAGGCTGATTATATGAATTACAGACACTGGAAATTCAACAGGTTCTTTGTACGGTATTTCTGGAAGTATATGCAAAAATGGTTTGGAATAAGCGATCCGACAAGTCCGGCGAAAAACTATAAAGGATTGGTAAAGGTTGAAAGAAAACTGAACCAGTGGATTATCAATAACAATCAGCAGATGATTATTTGCGGTCATACCCATCGGCCCCGTTTTCCTGATCCTGGTGATATTCCCTTATTTAATGATGGTAGTTGCGTGCACCCCGCTTCGATTATAGGTATAGAAATAGTAGATTTTCAAATTTCCTTGGTTAAATGGCATCAGGATAACAACAATAATTCAGCCGGAATAGTAAAAACTATTTTGGAAGGCCCTGTGCCTTTGGATAAGTATCTTTAATTGAAATATTGAATTATAAAAATCTACAATATAGATAGTTACGACCAATTAAACTTGTCTTCCATTGTCGAAATTAGCTTTCTCCATTAATTCGCCTGTTTCTGAATAGGCTTCAAAAGTTCCATCTTTCCTGTTATTTTTAAAATAACCTCTGATTTTGGCCTGTCCGTTTTCATAATACTCTTCATAAGGACCTTCTTTTTTATCATCTTTCCACGTGATGGATGACTTTAATTGTCCGCTTTCAAAATATTCTTCAATACTACCTTCAAGTACGCCCTTATCATAGTAGCCTTTTCTCCAAAGTTTACCACTTTTGTAAAAAGTCTCGAAGAAATCATCTTTTTGATTTAATAAATACTGAGCCTTCACTTCAATCTCTCCGTTTTCATAGTGTTTTTCATATGGCCCTTCCTTTATTCCATCTTTCCAAATTACTTTTTCATCCATTTGGCCATTTGAATAATACGTGTTGCAGAAACCATTTTCTTTACCGTTTAGAATATTCCACTCACTTTTTAGGTTACCATTCGAATAGTTTTCGTAGGTAATGCCTGTAAAAGCTTCGTCATCCAATTGTAAAATGTTGTTGGTCAATTTGACTTTTGATTTTTCCACACGAAGCTCCTTTTGGCAACTTCCTGTAATTAAGATTAAGCCGAAGGTCAAAACAAATAATAATTTTTTCATGCTATATAAATTTTGAAATAATTTTGGTTTACTAAAACAATTTTGTCCATTCAAATGTATT
Organism: uncultured Flavobacteriaceae bacterium; assembly: GCA_964595535.1. Taxonomy (GTDB): domain Bacteria; phylum Bacteroidota; class Bacteroidia; order Flavobacteriales; family Flavobacteriaceae; genus Lutimonas. Next base: position 8,258 of record CAZQRD010000021.1, read on the forward strand.
GAATTCTTCCGAAATCCTTGAGAATTTTATTTAAAATTTAAACACCATTTGTAAATTTATAAAGGGGATTAATCTAAGTCAATGACTTTGATTTCTAGCCTATTAAAATTCCTTATTTCCAGGTTCTTTTGAGAAATGACAAAAAATTCTCAGACATGATATTTTCGATATCTTTTTGTGAATAGCCTCTCTCTTTTAATTTATCGGGAACTTTTTGAAGATCGGCAATTGTATCCAGATCATAAGGGCATTGTTCTTTGCCGAATGCACCATCGAGATCAGTTCCAATCCCTACATGTTCTGAGTTGCCTGCCAGCTGACAAATATGGTCAATGTTGTTAACCATCAGATCAAGCGTGACTCCCAGCTCTTTCGGAGTTGATACGCCTCTTACCCAATTTGGAACCATCATCCATGCATCAAGGGCTATACCGATCACAGCTTTTCTTTGAACGAGTTCAGCTATTTGTTCATCTGTAAATTGACGATTGTGATCTACAAACTCTCTACAGTTGTTATGGCTGGCCCAAACGGGACCGTCATATAGTTTCATGGTCTCCCAGAAACTCTGATCGCAGAGGTGTGTGGCGTCAAGAATAAGACCTAAATCAGTAATTTTTTTCAAAAGTTCGCGCCCTTTTTGACCGATACCTCCAATCGAATCGGTACCATGTGCATAGGTTCCGGGGCCGTAATGAGCGGGTCCTATCGCTCGTAATCCTTGATGCCATGCATGTTCCAAATAATCAGGTGTTACGATGGAGTCGGCCCCTTCCAGACTTAAAATATAGCCGATAGGGCTATCGGGCTTTGGATTTTTCCAAAGATTCAGATGACTCTCCAGGTCGTGACTGTTGCAAATGGCTCTCAATTCACCTGCTCTTTCCATTTCCTTGTACCAGGCCAGTTGACCCTGAGTTTGGGCCCATGCCTGCTCAGGAGAATTCCAACCCGGAAGAGAGCTCCCCTTTTTGACGTATCTGGCTATTTGAGTTGCTACGCACAAACCAATGTTACCCCTTCTCATAGCATCAAAGGAAACGGTGTTGTTTCCCCGATCGGGTTTGTCATTCATACCTTGTTCACTTTTCCTAATTTCGTCAATTGTCCAGCGCAGGTCGCGGTTCCATTCCAGGGCATTCATAGATAGGTCGAGGTGTGCATCAAAAATCAGCATAGTTTAATTTTGAGGTTTAATTCTAATGTATTTTTCAAGGATATACCTGTCGAGTCCGGCTTCTTCTATTTTTTCGTGGCCTTGCTGAATTAGGGAATCTCCTTTGATTTCAACTTTGAACCGAAATTCGTGCCCTCTGTAATCAGAAGCATTTATAAAATTAAGGGTTTCTATATAATCGGAGCCATTGAACGTGTAGGATCCACCGCCTGCCACGAAATTTTCGCTTGTGCCTTCTTCTTGATTGAAAAAGGCAAAATGACTAGCGTTGATGATCTTGATAAAATCAGTTTCGCTTAGGTCTTTCACCTGCAAGGAGTCGTTTTCACGAATGTCAGCATAAACGAGTTTCCATGAACCTTCGATTGGGTTTTTATCCTTGGTCTTTACGCTTTCAGGTACTGGATCTTTAGGAGTACAGGCGAGCACTATAAAGAATGCAGTTATCAGAATTACAGTATTTTTCATGATTCAATTATAGAGTTAATGTAAGGTATGATCTCTCGCTGCAACGGCCCATGTTCCTGTTATCTCATGATTTTCAACGGTAAGCGCTTCGGGATACTTGGATACGGTGGGGCAAATATGAATGGGAGTAGCATAGAGGGTTTGTCCAAGATGATACAACTCGCTATTCATGCATTTTACAACGAGGTGTTCTTCACTTTGGGAGATTTGTTCAAAGTCATGATCTCCCAAAAACTCAACTCTTGGAAGGCTCATTTCGGACGCCACTGATTTATGGCCGAGATCTAAGCACAAGAGATTCTTACCGGGTTTACTGACGATCCTGGTAAGTAAAACTGCGGCCCGAAGAAAAGTAAGATCTGTGTAATTTCGGGCATATCCTTCATCCCATAGTAAAGGCGTGCCAGGACTTAATTCGACATTTTCTCTTTTTTCATGAATAGGAAAGGTGGGGGTTCCTCCGGCAATTATTACGGGTATTGTATACCCCTCTAATTCAAGTTCTGTTTTTAAGTTGCTTACAGCCGCGAAATCCTTCTCACATACTATGGCTCTTTGAATCGGGTCGGAATCATGAATATGTCCGTCATAAACATGCAGGCCTTTTGCATCAAGGAACGGATCATTTTTAATCGATTTATAGAGCTTTTTAGCCTCTTCCCCTGGAACTATACCTGTTCTGTTCATGCCATTATTAATGTCGAGCCAAAGGGCAAAGACGATGTCTTTAGCCAAGGCGACTTCTTTAAGATTTTTTTTTGATTCTTCACTGTCAACCAGAGTTGAAAACTTCGTTTCGGGAAATGTACCCATTAGTTCAACGAAAATTTCTATTTGTATCGATACAGGTTGCATCGCCAGGAGTATATCTTTGGCTCCTGCGATAGCTAAAAGCTGGGCTTCGGCAAGCGTGGAACATTTGAATTTGTAGATACCCAATTTTAGTTGAAGTTGAATAATTTCTAACATTTTATGGGTTTTGATATGAGGTCTAAGACGTTCCGGTTTCTTTGCAATGCGCAACATAAGTGCTGCATTTTGCTGTATCCTTTCGGGATAAACAAGTAAAGAAGGACTTATGACCTTGCTGCTGTCAATTAATTCATACCAGTTGAAATCTTCCATAAGCGATTTAGTAAAGTTCAAACATGGCTTCAACTTCAACCGGTATTCCATCCGGAAGCATCATACCGACAGCGCTTCTTGCGCCTATTCCGTATTCATTGCCGAAAACATCTGCCATCAATTCGCTAAAACCATTCATTACAAGTGGCTGACGCTGAAAGTCAGGTGTGCAATTCACCATACCAAGTACCTTCACTATTCTTTTGACTTTGTCTATATCTCCAAAATGGGTAAGAATCGTAGAAAGCATAGTTAGGCCAACTTGTCTTGCAGCCTTATAACCTTCTTCCTGGCTTAGATTGTCTCCAACACGTCCTTGCATAAAAGAACCATCGAAATTTACAGGAGCCTGCCCCGATATATATAAAAATTTGTCAATGACCAGAATGGGCCGGTAAACTCCGGCAGGTTTGGGTGCGGGAGGAAATTGTAATTTCAATTCTTTAATTCGTTCAGATACTAATTTGTTCATAAGGTTCTTTAGATTTACACAAAGAGGTTTAAAATAAGGACACCCGTAATACCGATAACTCCTACCATGGTTTCCATCATGGTCCAGGTGCGAAGTGTTTCTTTTACAGATAAATTGAAATATTCTTTAAAGAGCCAGAAGCCTCCATCGTTTACATGAGAGAGCATCAGGCTGCCGGATCCTATGGCAAGAACCATCAACTCCGGCTTTACACCAGTTCCTGAAACCAGTGGCAAAACGATTCCTGCAGCCGTGAGTCCGGCGACGGTGGCTGAACCTATGCATACCCTGAGAATCGTTGCAATCAACCAGCCTAATATCAATGGCGAAATGCTGGAATCTCTTAATAGATCACCTAAATAATCACTCACCCCACTGTCTACGAGGATTTGTTTAAGACCGCCTGCTCCAGCGATGATCAGTAGAACCATGGTAATACTCGATACTGAGGTTGCTACGGAACTCATTACTTCAGTCATTTTCTTTCCACGTGACAGCCCTAAGGTATATATAGCGACCAAAACTGATATCAGCATCGCCATGACAGGGTTTCCAATAAAAATAATCAGGTTTCTAATTGGAAAATCTGTAGGTAAGACATAATCAAATAGCGTAGATAGTCCGATTAGGATCACGGGTAATAGGGCGGTAAAAATACTGACACCCATTTTTGGCATTTCTTCATCCTTAAGAATCACAGGATTATAGAATTCGGGAAGGGGGGTAGCCACTACGTTCTTGATAGTTCTTGAAAACAGCGGGCCCGCTATAACGATGGCCGGAATAGCAACGATGATGCCGTATAACATGGTTTTTCCAATGCTGGCATCAAACATTCCTGCAATAGCCGTTGGAGCCGGATGAGGAGGTAAGAATCCGTGGGTTACAGACAAGGAGGTAAGCATGGGCAGACCCACATAGATTAGCGGGAGGTTAGTTGCAGCTGCAACTGTAAAAACCAATGGAATGAGAATAACGAAGCCCACCGTATAAAACATAGGGATTCCTACTATAAATCCGGCTAAAACCACGGCCCATTGTATATACTTAATTCCAAAACTATCGACAAGCTTGGTGGTGATTCGTTGAGCAGCTCCGCTATCGGCTACTAACTTTCCGAGCATCGCACCCAAACCGAGTATTAAAACAAGAAAACCAAGGGTGTTTCCGATGCCATTTTGAATAGACAATACGATGCTATTCAATTCCATACCTTGGAGAAATCCTACAAGAAGGCAGACGATGATAAATGATAAAAAAGCGTTTAATTTAAATACTGCGATCAATAAGAATAATAAGATGATTCCTAACAGAACAATAAGTAATGGCATATAAGAGATTTTAAGAATTGGAATTGATAAGGCTAAATTAAAAATTAAAATCAAGGAAGAAAATATATCTAGACGGAAGGAGGGAAGTGATCGACTAATAGCAATATTACGATGCTGCAATACCTTCTCGATCTATTTGCCAAGAGTATGAATTTTGATTTTTAATACCTGATTTTATAAATTAGGTACGTAAATTAGGTCTTAGATTGTGAAATTTCGAAATACATTTTAATGCTAATTTAAAACTTTAGATAAACTACATTTATATTTGAGAACTAATTATTTAACCATGCACTATAAATATTATCTATAGTTGTAAAACTATCATTATTGAGTTGTTTTTTTTGTTATCAGGACTGAGATAAATGATTTTGATCGATAAACTGAAATAAAAAAGGAAGACACAAATGATTTATGTTTCTAGGGGCTTAATTCTGTGAAATTCAAGTTTCAATTAAGTGAAAAAGGCAAGATTGTTTTTTAATTTTAAAGAAGTCCTAATTGTTTTAAATTAGACGCTAATTGAAAAGCATTTGTAAAATGTATTGCATTGATTCCCAAAAGCCTCGCTGCTTCAATATTCTCAAGACTGTCGTCAATAAAGACACAAGTTTCGGGGCGTAGCTGGTATCTGTCTAGTGTGATTTTATAGATTTTCGAAAAGGGTTTTCGGGTCTTTTCCTCCCCTGAAACTACAATACCTTCGAAGCGTTTCAGGAAGTCAAATCTCTTTTTTGCGATGGGAAATGTCTCTGCACTCCAATTGGTTAGTGCGTAAAGTTTTACTTCGTTCATTTTACTCAATGAGTTTAAAATCATCACAGTATCCTTTATTTCACTTTTTAACATTTCTTCCCATCGTTCGAAAAACGCCCTAATCTCCTTTTCATATTCGGGATATTGTCTTATCAAAATTTGGGTACCTTCCTCAAAGGTTCTTCCAGCGTCCTGTTCCATGTTCCAGGCCGTGGTGCAAACTGTATTGAGAAACCAGTTCATTTTATTTATATCGTTTTCAAAGATTTTTGCATATAAATATTCCGGATTCCAGTCAACCAGAACTCCTCCAAGATCAAAAATTACTGCTTCTATTTTAGACACCTCCATACTTAAAGTTCATTTTTAGAATTGCTTTTGTCAGAATTCACCATTAAAAATGCCTTGATAAAATTGTCAATTTCACCATTCATTACGGCATCTACATTTGCCGTTTCTTCTTGGGTACGCACATCTTTAACTAATTTATATGGATGCATTACATAATTTCGAATTTGAGATCCAAAGTCGATTTTCATTTTACCTGCCTCTATGCTGTCTCTTTTTTCACGCTGTTTCTGAAGTTCGATCTCATAAAGCTGCGATTTTAACATCTGCATGGCCTTTTCTCTGTTTTCAAGTTGGGAGCGTGTTTCTGAGTTTACCACCATGATACCCGAAGGTTTATGTCGCAATATGGCCTTGGTCTCGACTTTATTTACATTTTGTCCGCCAGCACCACCCGATCTGGCAAAATCCCAGGTAATATCTGCTGGATTGATCTCAATTTCAATGGTGTCATCAGCCAACGGATATACATAAACCGAAGCAAAGGAGGTGTGACGTTTTGCATTGCTGTCAAATGGAGAGATCCGTACAAGTCTGTGAACCCCGTTCTCTCCTTTGAGATAACCAAAGGCAAACTCCCCGTCAATTTCTAAGGTTACTGTTTTTATACCGGCAACATCACCTTGCTGATAGTTGAGTTCTTTGATCTTGAAGCCCTGTTTCTCACTCCACATCATATACATACGCATAAGCATTTGGGCCCAGTCACAACTTTCAGTTCCTCCAGCTCCGGCTGTAATCTGCAGCACAGCACTTAAGCTGTCACCTTCGTCAGACAGCATATTCTTGAATTCAAGTGATTCGAGTAAGTCGATGGTTTTACGGTATTGCTCGTTTACATCTTGCTCAGAAGCTTCATCTTCCTTAAAAAAATCATAAAGAACGTTTAGGTCTTCCCCATCTGATTTTAACTGGTTGTAGTCTTTAACCCATTTTTTCTTTCCTCGCAGGATCCTCATGATACGCTCTGCCTCTCTTGAATTGTTCCAAAAATCAGGATCAGAGGCCTTTTCTTCCTCGTTAGAAATCTCTATAAGTTTCTTTTCAATGCCCAGATAATCTTTTAAATTATCAATGCGTTGAATGATATCTTTTATTTGATCAGATGTAACCATAGCGCAAAAATAAACTAAAAAACGACATTAGAAATTTTAATGAAATTGTCACCTTATTTTTATAGTTTTAATAAAATTTAAGCCATCTTTTGGTGAGATTTAGGAATAGAAAAATATACAATGAATAAATTCATTCTTAAGTCTGAAAATATTTCGGGATTTCATATCTTCGATTAAGTGTTTGTCTCATATAATTCTATGAGAATTTATATTGAAACTTGAATATGGATATCAATTGTGATTTAGGGGAAGGAATGATAAATGACGCCGAACTTATGGCTGAGGTGGATTCTTGTAATATAGCTTGCGGTGGCCATACCGGAGATAAGCGGTCTATGATAGAAACACTTAGACTTGCGAAACAGTATGGAGTGAAGGCAGGGGCCCACCCCTCATTTGAGGATACATTGAATTTCGGACGAAGCGTATTGCAGGTGCCGTTGAATGATCTGAAATCTCAATTGATTCATCAAATAGCCGGATTGAATGAACTTGCCAAGGCAAAAGGAATGAAATTACATCATGTGAAGGCGCATGGGGCTTTATATAATGAGACGGCTCATTCGAGAGAAATGGCAAATGTTTTGATCGAAGCCGTTAATTTTTTCAAAGAAGATCTTTGTATATTCGCTCCTTATGGTTCAGTATTGGTGGAAGAGCTTAAAAGGAAAGGAATCAAGCATTGGGTAGAAGTTTTTGCAGATAGAAATTATAATGACCAATTGCGATTAGTCCCCAGGTCATTTCCCGATGCCGTCATTAATGACCCAAAAGAAATAAAAAAAAGGGTGATTAAAATGATAAAGGAAAAATTAGTGATTACTAGTGGTAATCATGAGTTGAATATTGATTTCGAAACAATTTGTGTTCATGGAGATCATCCTAAAGCATTGGAAATACTAAAGGAATTGCGTGACATTAAAATAAGCGAAAATTGAATTTATACAAGTTAACATATAAACCATTGGGAAGTATCGCTGTTCTCATTTCATGGCCGAAATTGATAGATACAGAGATTTTAAAAAACATCAATCTGTTCAGGCACAAAATTCGGGCAGATATGGGAGAGTATGTTTTGGAAACAGCTCCTGCCTATAATTCTCTCGCCGTTTTTTTCGATACGACAAAGATCAAGTATTCTTCTGTGGTTACTGATCTTAAAGAAATTTATTCATCAAAGGATCAAAAACTATTAACTGCAAATAAAATATGGAAGATACCGGTTTGTTATGAAGATGAATATGGCATCGATCTGGCAATGCTGGCTAAGGCTAAAAAATTAAGCAAGAAAAAAATCATTGAACTTCATAGTAAACCGTTTTATGACGTTTACTTTATAGGTTTTTTGCCAGGATTTCTTTATCTCGGAGGATTGAAGCCAGAATTGGAACATCCCAGAAAAGCCAATCCCAGAATAAAAATCAACCAAGGTGATGTGGCATTGGCCGGGAATCAAACCGGAATTTATCCCAGGGTAAGTCCGGGCGGCTGGAATATCATTGGAAATTCCCCCTTGTGTTTTTTTAAGCCGGATGAGTACCCGCCTTGTTTTGCAGTATCCGGGGATAAACTAAAATTCGTACCTGTAGACAAACTGAAGCATGCGGAAATCAAGAAAGAGGTAGAGGCTGGAAATTATGAAATAGAAAGCGAGATTTATGGATAACAACATTTTGATATTAGCTGAAGGCATGCATTCTACTATTCAAGACTTAGGAAGGAAAGGTTATCGCTCTTTTGGCGTACCCATATCAGGTGCCATGGATAAATACAGTGCCATCCTGGCCAATAAACTGCTCAATAACGATGAAAAATTACCCGTAATGGAAATCACACTTGTGGGGCCCAAAGTGATGTTTGAAGATCACTCACTCGTTGTATTGACAGGTGCAGATATGTCTCCGGAAATAAACGGATCTTCAATTAAAATGAATTATGTGTATGAGGTAAAAACGAGTGATGTACTAAGCTTTGGGGAACTTAAAACTGGCGCACGGACTTACCTAGGGGTTAAAGGAGGATTTCAAACCGAAAATAAATTCAATAGTTATTCTTATTATGACGGTATTACTTCACAGCATAAAATAAATAAAGGGGAAAGGTTAAAAATCGCATCCTATGACGCGAGTCTCGAGGTAACTTCTTCGAAAATTAAAGTAAAAAGCTCACATTTTGATCTTAGGAAACTTGAGGTAACCAAAGGACCTGAATTTAATCGTCTCACAAAAAAACACCGTGAGTTGTTATTTTCCAAAGAATTTAAAATTGACAAACTGAATAATAGGATGGGATATCAGTTGAAGAATAAGTTTCCGCCAATAAAAGTTTCGGAAATAATTACTTCGGTTATTATTCCAGGTACCATTCAATTAACCCCTTCCGGAAAATTAATTATCATGATGAGAGATTGTCCAACCACCGGTGGCTATCCCAGGATCCTGCAATTAACAGATATAGCAATCAATCAGTTGGCTCAGAAGAAGGAAAATGACGTGTTTAAATTCGATTTGGAAAGCAGCTTTGACTTTCTGGGAAGGTTGGTGAGTCGTTTCAAAGACTGATCTGCTAAAAAACAACAAAAATGATCAAAGAAGAAATTAACCTGATAAGTGATACTATAACGCGTCCTACCAAAGCCATGCTCGACTATATGATGAAGGCTCAGGTAGGGGATGATGTTTTTAATGCTGATCCCACTGTCATTGAGCTTCAGAATAAAATATCAAGCTTATTTGGAATGGAGGCCGCTTTATTTTTTCCCAGTGGTACCATGGCAAATCAAACCGCTATAAATTTGCACACACGACCTGCCGAACAATTAATCTGCGATAAGTGGTCTCATGTGTATAATTATGAAAGTGGCGGGGCCTCGTTTCATTCAGGTGTTTCCTGTAAACTTATTAATGGAGACAGAGGAATGTTTAAGGCAAAACAATTAAAGGAGGTTATCAATGATCCAAAGCAGTATTATTTACCAATATCTAGCCTTGTCGTTGTTGAAAACACAACAAATAAGGGAGGTGGTGCTTGCTGGGATTATTCGGAATTGCAGAAAATTCAAAAAATATGTTCAGAACATGGTCTTTCTTATCACCTTGATGGAGCACGTTTATTCAATGCGTTGGTGGCTAAAAATGAAACACCGATACAGTATGGGAAATTATTTGATTCGATTTCAATTTGCTTATCAAAAGGATTGGGAGCGCCAATAGGTTCGTTATTGTTGTCGTCAGAAAAGAATATCCAAAAGGCCATCCGTATCAGAAAATTATTTGGTGGCGGCATGAGGCAGGTGGGTTATCTTGCTGCAGCTGGTATTTATGCTCTTGACAATAATGTAAATAGATTGAGTGAAGACCATCAACGTGCAGTAGCTCTTGGCGAGGCATTGAAAAAGTCTGATTGGGTAGCTAAAGTAGAACCTATTGAAACAAATATCATTATTTTTCAATTGCAGGAGGAATTTGATGAACTACTGTTTTTGAGTGAGTTGGAAAAACATCAGATCAGGATTATATCAATGGGGGAGGGCAAATTGAGAATCGTAACACATCTTGATTTCACCGATATCATGTTGGAGAGGGTTGTAGATGTTCTTCAGCATATGCCACGATAAATATTTAGTCAATTATTTGATTCGTATAGTGGATCAATTTTGTAATGTAATTGTTTTTTGGTCGTCATAGATCTAAAATAATAAAAGATGGAAAAAGTGAGATTAGTTTTACCTTTGATTTTAATACTAACAATAAGTTTGTCTGCTCAAAAAAATAAAAAAACTATGAATGATCAACTGGCCGTGGCTACCTTTGCAAATGGATGTTTTTGGTGTACAGAAGCCATTTTTCAACAATTGAAAGGAGTGGAAACTGTGCTTCCAGGTTATACTGGAGGGGAAGTTGATAATCCTTCCTATGAGGCAGTCTGTACCGGCTCAACAGGGCATGCTGAGGCTATACAGATCACCTTTGATCCATCTGTGATTTCATACAGAGAATTACTGGATGTATTTTTCTATACTCACGATCCAACAACACTTAACCGTCAAGGAGCCGACGTTGGCACCCAATACAGGTCTGCCATCTTTTTTCACAATAAAGAGCAAGAGTCGGATGCAAAAACCATCATAGCTCAATTAACAGAAGAAGGTATTTATGCTGATCCTATTGTTACGGAAGTATCAGCTATTGATGTATATTATCAAGCCGAAGACTACCATATCAATTATTATAATAACAATAAGAACCAGGGCTATTGCAGGGCTGTCATAAATCCTAAGTTAGACAAATTCATGAAGAAATATGGTTCCAAGACCAAATGAAAGAATAAAACAGTAGCGAAATTATGATGCTGTTTAAATGGTCATCGAAAAGATCCTGGTTTCGGGTTTGTTATTAATCAATCTGAGATCAAATGCCATGCATATGTTTCTGACGAACATACGACCCGCTTCCTTGACGATCAGCTTGTTTCCGTTCAATTCTATCAGCCCATCATCAAAGATCTCAGTTAAACGGTTTAAAATACCTGCTTTTGTATCTTCATCAAGATCCAGATTCCATTCAGTTTCCAAATTGCACATTAAATTGAGGATGTGTTTTCTGATGATGAGGTCATTTTCACTAAGCAGATGTCCTCTGAAAATAGGGATGATACCTTGGTTAACCTTTTCTGTATAGGCTTCAACTGATTTTTCATTTTGAGCAAAAGCATACCAGGAATCACTGATGGAAGACATGCCAAGGCCGATCATAAGTTCGGTCTTTCCAGCGGTATACCCCATGAAATTTCTGTGTAAGTTCTTCGATTGCATCGCTTTGTAAAGAGAATCGCTTGGTAAAGCAAAGTGATCCATACCGATTTCAACATATCCTGCATCAAAGAAAAGTTGTTTCCCCAATTCGTATAAATGTCGTTTTTCCTTGTCTTTTGGAAGATCGTTATCATCAAATCCGCGCTGTCCTACACCCTTGATCCATGGCACATGAGCATAGCTGTAATAGGCAATACGATCTGGTTTTAACGCAATGGTATTCTTTATGGTGTTTCTTATACTTTGTTCGTTTTGAAAAGGGAGTCCGAAAACCAAATCATGACTGATAGAGGTATAACCAACTTCCTGTGACAACCTGTGAATTTTTTCTATCTGTTCAAAACTCTGAATTCTATTGATGGCTTTTTGAACTACCGGGTCATAGTCTTGAATACCAAAGCTATTTCGACGAGAACCCAGGTCATATAAGGTTTTTAACTGATCCTCAGACGTATGGTTAGGATGTGCCTCATAGCTAAATTCAAAATCCGAAAATTTTTCAGCCCTTTTGAAAATACCATCGATTAATTTCTTTAAGTTTTCTGAAGAAAAGAAGGTTGGCGTACCGCCTCCTAAATGAATCTCTCTAATCTTAGGTCTCTCAACCAAAAGATCACAATAAAGATCCCATTCTTTTAGTACGGTTTCAATATATGGCTGCTCAACGCTATGCCGTTTGGTGATTCTTTTGTGACAGGCACAAAACGTACATAAATTTTCGCAAAACGGTAAATGAATATACAAACTGATCCCTTCCAGATCATTACTTTCCTTAAAGGCCTTAACTGTTGTTCTCTTCCAGTCTTCAAGAGCGATTCCCTCCTTGTCCCAAAATGGAACTGTTGGATAACTCGTATATCTGGGGCCTGGGATATTGTATTTTTTGATGAGTTCTTTATTCATTTCACGGTTCTTAAATGACCTGTTAAGCTTTGTATTCTTTTACGGCATCAATAAATGCCTTGGCATTGTCTACAGGGATATTAGGTAAAATACCATGCCCTAAATTTACAATGTATTTATCTTTTCCAAAATCATTGATCATTTGAGTGACAATTTTCTTGATCTCTTTGGGAGGTGACAACAATCTCGATGGGTCCATGTTTCCTTGCAAGGTAACACTGTTATGGGTTAGTTCACGAGCTGTTTTAGGGCTAACGGTCCAGTCAACACCTAAGGCAGATACCTTTGATTTTGCCATGTCTTCTAAAGCAAACCAGCATCCCTTGCCAAAAGCGATAACGGGAGCTTCTTCATGAAGTGCGTCAATGATTTGTTTGATGTATCTCCAGGAAAATTCCTGATAGTCAACAGGCGACAGCATTCCTCCCCAGGAATCAAAAATCTGAACGACATCAACACCGGCCTTCACTTTTTCCTTTAAATATGCTATGGTAGTGTCGGTAATTCTTTGCAGTAATTGATGAGCTGCTATTGGTTGAGTAAAACAAAATTCCTTGGCTTTGTCAAAAGACTTGGAGCCTTGGCCTTGAACACAATAACAGAATACGGTCCAGGGTGAGCCAGCGAAACCAATTAACGGAATCTCATTATTGAGCATTTCTTTGGTCATTTTAATAGCTTCCATTACATAACCCAACCTCTCGTTGATGTTAGGAATGATCGTTTGATCAACGTCTTTCTGCGACCTGATTGGATTTGGAAGGTATGGACCAACTCCTGGTTTCATTTCAAAGGGAATATTCATAGCCTGAGGAACTACCAGAATATCTGAAAACAAAATGGCGGCATCCATTCCATATCTTCGTATGGGTTGAACCGTTATTTCAGATGCAAGTTCAGGAGTTTGGCATCGCGTAAAGAAATCGTATTTTTCTCTAATTGCAATAAATTCAGGTAAGTACCTGCCAGCTTGTCGCATCATCCAAACCGGAGGTCTTGAAACGGTTTCACCTCTTAAGGCCTTTAAAAATAAATCGTTTTTGATCATAATTGTAACTTGGTATCACGAAACAGTATACTGTTTTCTCTATCTAATTTTATTATTGTTTTTCGGCTACTTTGGCCATGGAAATATCGATCGCTTGCCCGATCTTTTTGAGATCTTTTCTACTTAAAGCTGATGAAAGAAACCAGGCCTCAAATTGGGAAGGGGGCAAAAACACTCCATGCTCCATCATTTGCCAGAAGAATACTTTAAACTTTTCTGTATCACTCGATTGGGCCGATTTAAAATCGGTAACCTCCTGCTTTGTGAAAAATGCATTGATCATCGAACCAAAATGGTTTACTTGAATATCAACACCATGTTTTTTTGCTGATTCAAGCAGCATCTCCTTTATTTTATTAGCTTTTTTATCGAAAGATTTATAAGGATTTTGTCTTTTGAGTTCTTTTAAAGTAGCAATGCCACAAGCCATGGCAATAGGGTTGCCAGACAGGGTTCCTGCCTGATACATTTCACCTAAAGGCGCTACCATTTCCATGATCTCGTTTCTTGCTCCATACGCACCTACAGGAAATCCACCACCGATCACTTTCCCAAGGCAGGTGATGTCGGCCTCAATTTTCAACAATTCCTGAGCGCCTCCATATTTAGACCTGAATCCTGTCATGACTTCATCGGCAATAAGCAAAATTCCATTTTCACTGGTGATTGTACGGAGTTCTTCAATAAAGCTTTGGCTAGGTTGAACTACACCCATATTACCTGCAATAGGTTCAATGATTACGGCTGCAATATCCTTATGGGCGTCTATATGTTTTTTGACACTTTCAAGATTGTTGAATTCAGCGATCAACGTATTTTTTACGGCGTCATCCGGAACACCTTTGCTTCCGGGTAAACTCAAAGTAGCTAAACCTGATCCGGCGGCAACTAACAAGGCGTCTGAATGACCGTGGTAACAACCCGAAAATTTAATAATTTTGTTATACCCGGTAAAAGCTCTCGCAAGTCTTATCGCACTGAGAACAGCCTCGGTACCTGAATTGACAAAGCGCACCTTATCCATTCCGGGAAAGGCGTCGCAAACCATTTTTGCAAGTTTGATCTCTTTATTGGTAGATGCGCCAAAAGTGTAACCCTTTTTAAGAGCCTTCTTTATTGATCTCTCTACTTTTTTATGACGGTGACCCAGTATCATAGGGCCATATGAAAGAACAAGATCAATGTATTCATTATCGTCAACATCAAAAATCTTACTGCCTTTGGCATGATCTATAAAAATAGGTATACCACCTACCGACTTAAAGGCCCTTACGGGCGAATTCACGGCACCTACAAGATTTTTTTGACCTTTATTGAACAGTTCTACTGATTTTTCTATTTGCATTTTTTGATTGTTTCTTCTTTGGTCAAATTTATTTTCTCAACAGCACTTTTGCTACATCTTTAGCAAAATAAGTAATAATGATGTCTGCACCTGCCCTTTTCATCGACAGTAAACTCTCCATCATAACTTTTTCTTCATCTATCCATCCTTTTTCCGAGGCAGCTTTAATCATCGCATATTCTCCACTAACACTATAACAGGCAACAGGGCGGTCAAAATTGTTCTTAATATCGCGGATGATATCCAGATAGGAGAGTGCCGGCTTGACTATTAAAATATCTGCACCTTCCTGGTCGTCAAAATTGGCTTCTCTTAAAGCCTCATCCCGATTGGCGGGATCCATTTGATAGGTTCTTCGATCACCAAAACTTGGGGTGGAATCAGCCGCGTCACGAAACGGACCATAAAAAGCCGAAGCGTATTTAACGGCGTAAGACATGATGGGAAGGCTTGTAAACCCGGTTTCATCTAATGCTTCGCGTATCGCTAAAACCATTCCATCCATCATTCCTGAAGGTGCAACCATATCTGCCCCTGCTTTCGCGTGAGAAATAACTTGCTTGGCTAAATTCACCAAGGTTGCGTCATTATCTACATCATTGTCATGAATGATCCCGCAGTGTCCATGACTCGTATATTCGCAAAAACAAACATCGGTAATGACATAGAGTTGAGGATAGTGCTTTTTTATAAAGCGAATTGATTTTTGAATAATGCCCTGATCGTTCCATGTTTCTGAGCCAATCTCATCTTTTGAGCTTGGAATACCAAAAAGCAGAATAGCCGGAATATCCAATTGACTTACCTCGTCAAGTTCTTTTGAAAGGGTATCAAGAGAGAATCTTTTGATACCAGGCATGGAAGGGATCTCTGTTTCGATACCTTTTCCTTCCTCAATAAAAACAGGATAGATAAGATCATTGAGCTGCAGGGTGTTTTCCCTTACCAGCCTCCTGATATTTTCAGTTTTTCGAAGTCGCCTTGTTCTGTTTATCATATATGACTTTACTTTATAAAATATGAATTTACCTGATTCAGCACACTTTCAACCGAAGGAAGTTGAGCTTCCACAACAGTTTTGAAGTGTTTCTGAGCTTCAATGGCTGTAGTGCTTCCAATGCAAAATGCTACTTCCTGGTCAACACTATTTTTGCTGAGAAAACTTTCTATACCCGAAGGGCTGAAAAAAAGCAGGCCGTTATACTTTTTAATCAGCTGATTGGGAGTTAACAAGGTCTGGTATGTGATCACTTCATGCAAAGAAATACCGTTTCTGCTTAAAATACCGGGTAATTCATCCCTTCTTTTGTCTCCGCAAAAATAGGTTACTTCTTCATTTTTAATCTGATCTACAAGATAATCAGCCAATTTTGCGGCCGAATTCTCAATATGTGAAACTTTTCCTATTTTTCTTTCAATCAGTCTTTTAGTTCTTCTTCCAACACAATATATATGCGTAAAACTTAGTTCTGAAGCCATAAAGCTATCCGAAATTGCTTCTACGGCATTTTGGCTTGTAAAGATCACGTGTTTTATGGGTTGTTTTACAACAGCCGCTTTGATTCGATTGAACCTGATTGTTATAAAATCACTCATATCAGTTCCTATTTGCTGATTGAGGGTACTTTTTTGCACAATGGATAGATTCTTTGTAGAAAAAATATTGATCTCTTTCTCAACTTCACCTTGCTTTCTCATTAATTTCTTTCCTCCCCGATCGAGAATATAATTTGCTGCAAATGAGGCGAGATCTGAAATATGATTTAAAGGAACTGTTTTTGAAAATTCAACCTTTTGTTTGCCATCTGTACTGAAGAGAGCTCCTTTAAATTTGAGTTCTTCGTCCTTTATCATGGCCAGAGCGCCAATAGGAGCCGAACATCCCCCTTCAAGTTTATTGAGGAATTCTCTTTCTACACCCACACAGATTTCGGTTTCCGTATCGTTAAGCTCTGCACAAATCTGAAGCAGGTCCTTGTCTTTTTCAAGGGCCGCTATCATCACGGCACCCTGAGCAGGAGCAGGGAGCATCCAGTCAAGTTTTAATAAATTATCAGGCAAAAGGCCAATCCGTTTTAGTCCGGCCATCGCGAAAATAGCTCCGTTCCAGTCATTTTCCTTTAACTTCCTTAGTCGGGTATTTACATTGCCTCTTAAACCGGTAATTTCATGATGTGGAAACCGATGTAGCCATTGTGCCTGGCGCCTTAGGCTACCCGTAGCAATGATGGCTTTTTTTCTCGTAAAGAATTCATCATCGGTTTTTAACGCCAGAATATCATGGTGCAAGCCTCTTTTAAGAACTGCTGCTTGTATGATGCCCTGGGGTAAAACAGTTGGAACGTCTTTTAAGGAATGAACGGCAATATCAATTTTGTCATTCAATAAAGCCACGTCAAGATTTTTTGTAAAAACACCAATAGTTCCTAATTCATAAAGTGGTTTGTTAAGAACAGTATCTCCAATAGAATCTATCTTTACGATTTCAGTTTCATGCCCAAGATATTGCAGTTGATTAGAGACAGTATTTGCCTGCCAAAGTGCCAATTCACTGGACCTGGTTCCAATTCTAATAATTTTTTTCATATTAATAATCTGTAGGCTCTAAATTAAATACGTCTTTCATCACTTTGATACTCTGATTGGCCTGTGTATTATCTGATTTCAGATGCATGGCAAATTTAGATACAATCTTATTGATCATTTGAGATGTGACGTCTTCAATAAGTTCTGCATTCACGTCTTGGTGCTTTTTAGAATGCGCAGTAATAGCGTCCTTCTGGATGAGTTCCAGAGATTTTTTAAGAGAATTTATTGCGGGAGTACTTCTTCTGAACATCAACCATTCGTAAAATTCAGATTTGTACTTTTGAATGATTTCTTCCACTAGAGGAATTTGTTTCTTTCTTTCTTCCAGAGTTTCCTGGGTTTTCTTGGATAAAACATCTACATCGATAATCGTGATATTTTCCTTTTGATTGATTTCCGGGTCTGCGTTTCTCGGAATAGAAAGGTCAATAATAAGTTGATTCTTTTCATCCGAAATCATATCTGAAGTTACTGTTGGGCTCGAAGCTCCTGTTGCGACGATAACAATATCTGAAAGCCTGACCTGATTACTTAATTCACGGTGTTCTGCAACCTCAACTGAAACTTCACTTGCCAATTCTTTGGCAACACTTGCTGTACGATTGATCACAGTAATTTGGTGCGCCTTAAGGTATTTAGCACAACTTCTGGCTGTGTTTTGTCCAATATCGCCCAAGCCGTAAACAAGAATTTTTTGTGGACGTTTTTTACTGTAATTATCTTTTATGTATTGTATAGCGGCATATGAAACAGTAGTTGTTCCGGAACTAATACTTGTTCTGTTTTTAGTTTCCTTACTTGCATGAAGAGCCACATTAAAAAGTCTTTCAAGATAAGCATTAACCGTCCCGGCTTCTTTTGCCATTGCAAATGCATCTTTCAATTGACCTACGATCTCATAGTCACCCAGGATCTGGCTTTCGATTCCGGTAGCGATTCTAATCACATGTTCGGCTGCATCACTATTTTTGAAAACGTAAGAAACTTTAGCAAATTCTTCAACGGTACCTTTGGAATATTCACACAATAAAGAAATCAGTTGAAAAGGGTGCTTAGCAAAACCCATAATCTCAATACGATTGCAGGTAGACAGGATAACAACACTTTTAATGTTGATCCTTTTGGCCTCAGACAAAAGTTGCGTTTGATTTTCTTTGCTTAAACTAAAATTACTTCGGGTAACTACATCCGCCTTTTCGTAATTTAAGCCAATTACATAGAATTTTTTGGAATCTGAATTTTTAGTCATATCAGGATGATTCATAGAATTCGTGGTTTGTATTCTTTTGATCAATAAACTTCGGACCAAAATTACGCTACAAGAATTTTTTAAACCATGATTTTTATCACATTATAAAACTGTATTATCTTTTGTCAATAAATACGCTGGAATACAATGAATATAGGTGGTTTCATAAACAATACAAAAACAGTGTTTCGCAAAAATAGAGAGATAGCTTGGGAAAAGATGTCGTTTGAAATAAAAAAAATAACGATAGAAGTTAAAAGCGGAATGTTTAAAAAAAATCTTCCTTGTATGAGTTTCAAGATTGAAAACTATTATATTTACGCTTCATATTTTGTAAAATTAAAACAATTATAATTTGGGAAAGAAAGGTGTGTTATTGGTCAATTTGGGATCTCCGGATAGTACTGAAGTCAAAGATGTTAGACGCTATTTGGGTGAGTT
Organism: uncultured Flavobacteriaceae bacterium; assembly: GCA_964595535.1. Lineage (GTDB taxonomy): Bacteria > Bacteroidota > Bacteroidia > Flavobacteriales > Flavobacteriaceae > Lutimonas. The sequence goes on from CAZQRD010000021.1 coordinate 27,438, forward strand.
TCTAATGGATGAGCGCGTGATCGATATTCCATACTGGAAACGTTTTTTATTGATCAAAGGAATCATTTTGAACGTTAGACCGAAAAAATCTGCGGCTGCCTATAAAAAAATCTGGTGGAAAGAAGGATCTCCCTTGGTCGTAATTTCCCAAAGATTTACTGATAAGGTCCGAAAAAAAATTGACCTTCCTGTAGCTTTAGGAATGAGATATGGTTCAATGAGTATGGAAAAGGCATTACGTGAATTGGAATCGCAAAAAGTCACTGATGTATACTTGATTCCACTGTATCCTCATTATGCGATGTCATCCTTTGAAACAGTTGTTGAGAAAGCTAACGAATTACTGGCAGATTCTTTTAAAGAGATGAAAATGGAAGTTCTGGCGCCATTCTATAATAAGCCGGATTATATTAAAGTGATGAGTCAGCATCTAGCGAAGGAGTTGGAAGGATTTGACTACGATCATATTTTGTTTTCTTATCATGGAATTCCCGAAAGACATATTTTTAAAGGAGATATAACCGGATCGCATTGTAAGCTCAATGAAACTTGTTGTGAAGTGAAATCTAAGGCTCATGAGACCTGTTACAGGCATCAGTGTTTTGAAACCACAAAAGGTATCGTAAAGGAGCTTGGATTGGAAGAAGGCAAATACAGAAACTCCTTCCAGTCAAGATTGCTGAAAGATCCCTGGCTAAAACCCTATACAGATCATGAACTTGAGGCCATGCCCGAACAAGGAATTAAGAAACTGGCCGTAATTACACCTGCATTCGTATCCGATTGTTTGGAAACCCTTGAAGAGATCGCTATGGAGGGCAAAGATGAGTTTCTGTCCTTTGGAGGAGAAGATTTTAAACATATAAGTTGTTTAAACGATGACGATGCCTGGGTTGAGGTAATGGTGCAATGGATTGAAAAGTGGAATTCTTAATGCAATCTTTATGACTTATTTATATGTGAAATCACTGCATATTATCTTTGTAACTACTTGGTTTGCAGGATTATTTTATATCATTCGTCTGTTCATTTATTACAAGGAAGCCGAAGCCAAGGACGAACCTGCTCAGGGGATTCTTAAAAAACAATATGCGCTTATGAGCAAAAGGCTTTGGTATATCATTACCTGGCCTTCGGCAGTTTTAGCTACTATTTTTGCGATTTGGATGTTAATTTTGCAACCTTTTTGGCTTGAAGCAAATTGGATGATCATTAAACTGATTTTTGTCGGTCTGCTTTATGCCTATCATTGGTCTTGCCAGGTGATGTACAATCAAATAGCAAAAGGTCATTTGAATTTCTCCGCTTTTGGTTTAAGGATTTGGAATGAAGTGGCCACCATTATACTATTTGCCTGCGTTTTCCTCGTTGTCCTTAAAACAACATTAGGCTGGATCTTTGGTGTGGCAGGAATTGTGGGTGTCTCTGTTTTACTGATGCTTGGAATAAAATTATACAAACAGATAAGAGCTAAAAGTAGCTGGGATAAATAAACTCGTATGGAAGAACTCAGTAGAAAACATAAGTTGGTTATCGGTATCCTGTTTGATCTTATAGGAATGCTTTCGTATATTTTTCCTTTAATTGATGTTGTATGGGCTCCTTTATCAGCCTATTTGATGATCAAAATGTACAAGGGAAATACAGGTAAGATAGGTGGACTCATTTCATTTTTGGAAGAAGCTATTCCAGGGCTCGATTTTTTTCCTTCCTTTACGCTTGTTTGGTGTTATGTCTTCTTAATAAGTAAAAAAGATATTACTTAAAAAAACGACCAAGACCCATTCGTTGAAGCATTTTCTTTTCAAAATTCCAGAAAAAAGTAAACTGACCGAAAACCCATCCCACCAGTGGTAGGGTAATTTGATAAATCGGAAATATCAATAGAATTCTAAAGATAACATAAAGTATATAAGGCTTTGTAGTTTCAGGATTCAGTCCAAAGAAGTGAGTTACAGGACCTGCAACCCAGGTGGCAAAAGAACCGTTAATAGAGAAAACGAAGATGATCGCAATAACCTGCCAATTTGAACTAATTCCCCATCGCTTTTTCAATTTTTCCATTAGCTTCCTTCTTTTCGGCAAATGTAAGAATAATATGTAAATGAACAAATTTTGAAAAATAAACCTTACACGATTATTCAGGTACAAGTACTGTTTCTGCATATCAACAAGTGTTTTTTTTAGTATCTTCCCGCAAAATATAGGGTATATGAAGAATTTGGCTTTACACTGGAAAATCTTGTTAGGAATGGTACTTGGTGTGGCATTGGGTTTTTTAATGGTCAGTTTTTCGGGAGGGAAGGAAATCGTTCAGGATTGGATCAAACCCTTTGGCACCATTTTTATAAACGCATTAAAACTGATTGCAGTACCCCTGATTTTAGGTTCCCTGATAACCGGAGTTTCTAATTTAAAAGACATTTCTAAATTGTCAAAAATGGGAGGGAAGACAGTTTTGATGTATTTGATTACAACAGTTGTTGCAGTAACCATAGGACTGTTGTTGGTAAACGTCATACAACCTGGTGAATCGATTAGTGAGAAAACCAGAACCGAACTGGTTGCCAATTATTCACAAAGCACTGAAAAATATAAAGAAGAAGCAGCAAATCAACAAAATAGTGGCCCCTTGCAGGCGCTGGAAGATCTTGTTCCTGATAATATCATTGGAGCTTCGGGAGAGAACAAGAATATGCTTCAGGTTATCTTTTTTGCTATTTTTTTCGGAGTAGGTTTGATTCTTTTGCCGGAAGAAAAGGCAAAACCGGTAAAAGATTTTTTTGACAGTTTTAACGAGGTGATCCTGAAAATGATTGATCTGATCATGCTGGCTGCGCCATATGGAGTATTTGCCTTATTGGCTGCGCTCATCGTAGAATCTCCAAGTGCCGATCTTTTTAAAGCACTAGGTTGGTATGCTCTGTCAGTGGTTCTAGGTTTGTCGATCATGATCGTTTTCTATACTACCTTGGTACTGATCTTCACCGGGAAAAAGCCCAAAGAGTTTTTGCAAGGTATATCCCCTGCGCAGCTGCTTGCTTTTTCTACCAGCTCCAGCGCGGCTACCCTTCCTGTTACGATGGAAAGAGTGCATGAGCATTTAGGAGTAGATGAAGAGGTTTCCAGTTTTGTATTACCTATAGGTGCTACGATCAATATGGATGGAACAAGCTTGTATCAAGCGGTTGCGGCAGTATTTATTGCCCAGGCTTTTGGAATGGACCTGTCCTTAGGAGTACAATTAGGCATAGTGGCCACAGCAACTCTGGCAAGTATTGGATCGGCAGCGGTTCCTGGTGCCGGTATGGTAATGCTTGTGATCGTTTTAGCTCAGGCCGGAATTCCTGAGGCTGGATTGGCGCTGATATTCGCAGTAGACAGACCCTTGGATATGTGCAGAACAGTGGTCAATGTGACTGGCGATGCTACTGTTTCTATGCTGGTGGCTAAATCAGAAAATAAGTTGAGTGAACCTAAGGTAAAAGACTGGGATGACAACTATAAAGCGTAGGAATATGTTCCTGATACTGATTAAGGAAATTTGACCTTGTTGTGTCAGATAAGATTTTACCAGCGAATCAGCACACTACCCCAGGTAAAGCCACTTCCGAATGCAGCCAGTAAAACTACATCTCCATCTTTGACTTTTCCTTTCTCCCAGGCTTCGCTAAGCGCAATTATAATAGAGGCAGCTGTTGTGTTTCCATAATTCATGATATTGTTATAAACCTGATCATCTCTAAGTTTAAATTTATGTTGGATAAATTGAGAGATCCTTAAATTTGCCTGATGTGGAATAAAAAGGTCTATATCTGCAGGAGCCAAATTATTGGTTGCCAAGGCTTCCATCATAACCTCACTAAACCTCACAATGGCGTTTTTAAATACAAAGGTTCCATCCATATAGGGGAAGTAGGAAATATCTTCTTCCTTAGAATTTAGTATTTCAGGTACCCAGTGTTTGATGCTAGGTGACGCTACAATCAATTTGTCGGCAAACTTACCCTGACTGTGCAGATGAGATGATAGAATACCTTTTTGATTGTCATCAGTTCTGGAAAGAACACAGGCACCTGCGCCATCACCAAATATAACTGACACACCTCTTCCTCTTGTAGACTTATCCAGTCCGTTACTGTGGTATTCTGAACCGATCACAAGAATATTTTTATACATTCCTGTTTTTATAAACTGGTCAGCTGTAGAAAGGGCATAGACGAATCCGGAGCATTGATTTCGAATATCCAAAGCACCAACTGTATCCATATCGAGCATATCCTGTATCTGAACCCCGCATCCCGGAAAGTAAAAATCAGGGCTCAGCGTGGCAAAGATTATAAAATCAATATCTTCTTTGGTCATACCGGCTCTTTCAATAGCAATTCGGGCAGCTTTGGCCCCCATAGTTGCTGACGTTTCATCACTGCCTTCTTCGATCCAATGTCTTTGTTTGATACCTGTTCTTTCCTGGATCCATTCATCATTGGTTTCCATTATTTTCGAAAGGTCATCATTGGTGACGATATTGTCAGGTACGTAAAAACCGAGACCGGTAATTTTAGAGTTATACATATATAATGCTAATTAGTTTTATCCAGTTATTTGAAAATGAAGTGCTGCCCATATTTTGGCCCCATAGCCGGTCAGTAATGTTTCACTTCTTTTGAGTTGTTCCTACTAACAAATATACTCATTTCATTCGATTTGTTTGGTGAGGTGCTGCTTAGGAGGTTGACTTCACGGAGTGGTATTATGTCATCTTGTCATAAATGTTGTTTTGGTATTCGTTTTGATTAGGCTAGGTGTACATATTAAAACTATAAACTAAATAATTATGGCAAAAGGAAAAATAAATGTGGCAGTGGAGAATATCTTTCCGTTGATCAAACGGTTTTTGTATTCTGATCATGAAATATTTTTAAGGGAATTGATCTCGAATGCTACAGATGCAACTTTAAAGTTAAAACACCTTGCATCCATAGGTGAGTTCAAAGGCGATGCAGATAATATGAGACTTGAAGTTAAGATTGATAAGGAAGGCAAAAAGCTACATATCATTGACCAGGGTATCGGAATGTCTCAGGACGAAGTAAAGAAATACATCAATGATATTGCTTTTTCAGGAGCAGAGGAGTTTCTAGAAAAATTCAAGGATGAGAAGAATGACTCAGGTATCATCGGACATTTTGGCTTGGGCTTCTATTCGTCATTTATGGTGGCTAAGGAGGTTGAGATCATTACAAAATCGTTCAATGAAGAAGAAAACGGTGCACATTGGATTTGTGATGGCTCACCAGAGTATTCCTTAAAAAAATCAGATAAAAAAGATAGGGGTACTGAAATCATCCTGCATATTGATGATGATTCTTTAGAATTTTTAGAAGAAAGCAGGATCAATGAATTATTGAATAAATACAATAAATTCATGCCGGTTCCTATCAAATTTGGAACAGAAGAAGTAGCTGATCCTGAGCATGACCCTCAAACCATCACTGACAAAGATGGTAAGGAAACCAAGGAGCCTCAGAAAATGATTACTGTAGACAGGATCATTAACAATCCGAATCCGGCCTGGACCAAACAGCCAAGTGATTTGAATGATGAAGAATACAAAAGCTTTTACAGAGAATTGTATCCTATGCAGTTTGAAGAACCGCTTTTTCATATCCATTTGAATGTGGATTATCCTTTTAATCTTACGGGAATTCTTTATTTCCCTAAGCTTACAAACAATATGGACGTTCAGAAGGATAGAATTCAATTGTATCAGAATCAGGTGTTCGTAACCGATAATGTGGAGGGTATTGTTCCTGATTTTCTTCAGATGCTAAGAGGAGTAATCGATTCTCCTGACATCCCCTTAAATGTTTCAAGAAGCTATTTACAGGCTGATGGCGCGGTTAAGAAGATATCTTCATATATTTCTAAAAAAGTGGCCGATAAACTGAGTTCCTTGTTTAAAAATGACAGGGAAGGGTTTGAAAAGAAATGGAATGATATCAAGATCGTAATTGAATACGGAATGTTGTCAGAGCCTAAATTTTTCGAGAAAGCTCAGAAATTCGCCTTGTTTCCAACTACTAAGGATGCCTATTTTACTTTTGAGGAATTTAAAGAAAAAGTCAAAGCAGCTCAAACTGATAAAGATGGTAATCTAATCGTATTATATGCCAATAACCTGGAAGAACAGCATGGTTTTATTGCCGAAGCAGAAGGGAAAGGTTATGAAGTACTCTTACTTGACTCTCCAATAGCTCCTCACTTGATCCAAAAATTGGAAACGGAAGGAGAGAAGGTGAAGTTTGCAAGAGTTGATGCTGATTCGATAGACAAGTTAATTCAGAAAGAAGATGAGCAGATATCAAAACTTTCCGATTCCGATCAGGAGAAGCTTAAAGGTTATATCGAGGAAATTGTACCGAAAGAAAAGTATTCTGTGCAATTGGAGGCTATGGATTCAATGTCGAACCCGTTTATTATTACCCAACCTGAGTTTATGCGAAGGATGAAGGAAATGCAGCAAACCGGAGGCGGAGGTATGATGGGAATGGGTGGTTTTCCAGAGATGTATAATCTTGTGGTAAATACAAACAGTGACCTCATGCAAAAGATCCTTAAAGCAAAAGGAAAGCGAAGTGAATATATTAATCAGGCACTTGATCTTGCGAGATTATCTCAAAACCTTTTACAAGGGAAGGAGATGACAGAATTCATTAAGCGCAGTTATGTTTTGATGAATAATTAAAATTCTGATGATACAAAATGAGAGACCTTCTGAAAAGAAGGTCTTTTTTTATCTCAATATTTGTATAGAGTACAAGGCATTTGTCTTTTGAACGGATTCATAGTAATTTGGATTGAGGGCTTCACTTCCGAGGGTTTCGGAGCTGAGGGCTTCACTTCTCACCCCCTCACTTCCGAGGGCTTCACGTCCGAGGGTTTCACGGCCCATGCCCTGATTGATTAGGATTCAAGAAATAATCATTGTAAACAAAAAGTCCGATTGAATTTATTCAATCGGACTTTTCATTAAATCATTAAATCAATATATCATTAATCAATTGGAAAGTCAAAATACGTTTCAGGAAAAGGTTCATCTTTTAAAGTAAAATGCCACCATTCCTTTTCATAAGATTGCCATCCATGTTTTTCCATTCTTCTTTTCAGCAACATTCTTAAAGAATGCTGGTTCTTTGTAATTGATTGGGTATGTGCCGTACTTGACACTTCATCAAACAGATCATAAGGGCTTCCCATATTAAGAATCTGCTTGGTTTTTAATGAAACAATGGTTAGATCAACAGTGCTTCCGCGGCTATGGCCTGATTTTACAGATATATACCCTTTTGAGAATAACTCTCTTTTATCAACATTTGGATAATATTGTAGCTTCATAGTTGTGTCGCTTTCGTCTTCCGCCCATTGCACAAATTGATCTGTGGCGCGCTGAGGTCGGTAGGCATCATAAATAAGGAGCCCAAAACCGAGTCTTTCCAATTCATCCTGTACTTTTTTAAGAGCATAAGCTGCATCTTTGGTAAGTAAACATATTGGTTTGTCATAACCAACAATGCGTTGACCTACAAAGTTGTTCTCCCCATAGTATCTTAGATCGGATCTAAGATTCGGCATAATTTCTTTTAGGTCGACAAAATCTTCCTTCGAAGGTGGTTCGTTGGAGCCTTTATCGCTTAAAGTAGAAAAACTTAATAGCGCAAATACGACGATACTTTTTAAAATTATATTCAGTTTCATTATTGCAATTGTTAAGAATGCTTGTTTAGAACGAAGTTTTAACATTTTTAGTATTTTCTTCACTTAATTTTTTAACATTTGAGGGCTTGGTTGAGAAATGATACTTACACTTTTTATCTTAATACAGTATTTAGGCTGATATTTTTGACTAACCCTTTCATAAATATAGTTTTAACCTTATAACTTAGATAGTTATTAAGGTTCAATAACAAATGGAAATAAAATCATGATCAATAAAACAGCAAAAGCAACACCTAGAAAAACACCAAAGGAGAGAGGTCGTGAGATATTATTCATAAAGAAAATTTGATAGAAGGAAACCACATTATAGGTTTTTAAAGCTGTAATATCCCATTGAGTGAAGCATATAGAGAAAAAGGAATACTGATTAAACAAAAATATCATTTAAGATTTTGGCGAGCCTGATTCCAGATTTTTGCAATTGGGACCTGACCAGTTCAAAGTGGTCATATGAATATCTATAGCTCAATTTTTCGTCTTGTTTAGCCGAATTATATACTTTTTTCGCCAATGTTTGAGATTCATAAGTCCAATCCAGAACAGAGCCTTCTTCAATACTTTGGATTTGGACCTTGGATAAATTGGAGCTAGTTGCAGCCAATTCAGAATAACTCATATTGTAAAATTCGATCATTTCAGAATCCCATACCCGATGAAGATTTGACTTTTTATAATGCCATAAAACTTTGATGTCATTGCCACCTTTATCTTCTGCACGCCCAACATGTAGAGGCTGGTGAAGATCTCCTACTAGGTGCACCAAAAATTTCAGATAAAAAATTTTATCTTCCTGTGAAGAATTAGGGTCCTTTAGTATGTTAATACAATGTTCTATACCCATCACAATGTCTCCCTTTTTATCTTTCTTACTGTCTTCGTATTTCGTATCAAAAGGAAAGTTTACATAATGCCAGGTGTAAAATTTGTCGTAGGTATCATCCGATTTGATATTATCTCCAAAGGTAGATACAATGGCAAGGCCTTGTCCTTGTAATAAACTTTCAATCTGTTTTTTGGCTTTCTTGGTTAAATGTTTTTCGGCAATTTCCCCAATGGTTCGATGCCCTGTGGCACCCCAGTAAGGACTTGTTGCTGAAATGTTTTGCTGAAAAATAAATGAAATAACAAGTAAGATAATGATCTGCTTCATGGTAGGGTTTTAAAGCTGATAAAGGTATAAAAAAAAGAGGGTTTATTTTAAATAAACCCTCTCGTTACACAAATTTAATCTAATCAACGTTTTTAGGTCAAGAGATCACAATTATGGAAAAACTCTTAATGTTCATTCATCCTGAAGTCAGGGTAGGCATCCATTCCATGCTCGTATCCATCAAGACCTTCAATCTCTTCTTTTTCAGAAACTCTGATACCAACGGTCTTTTTCATAACGTAAAGTATGATAAAAGAAGAAAGGATACATATCGCCGCATATGATGCAATTCCAACCAATTGTGAGATCAACTGATCGACTCCGGCCAAGGCTCCGAAAATACCCACGGCTAAAGTACCCCAGATACCACAGATCAAGTGAACTGCAATTGCTCCAACAGGATCATCCAGTTTAATTTTATCTACAAATGCTACGGCAAAGACAATTATTGCTCCACCAATACTACCTATCAAGATTGCATCTGTAGGTGACATTTGATCGGCACCGGCCGTTATACTCACAAGACCACCAAGGATACCATTCAGATACATAGTAAGGTCAAGATTTTTATACATTGCTGTAGAAACTAAGAAAGATACTACACCACCTGCGGCGGCAGCCAAACATGTAGTCACTAAAGTTAGTGAGGTCAATTCAGGATCAGCAGAAAGTACAGAACCTCCGTTAAATCCAAACCATCCTAACCAAAGGATTAAAACACCTGCGGTTGCTATTGGGATATTGTGCCCGGGAATCGCCATAGGCTTTCCGTCTTTGAATTTTCCAATACGCGCTCCTAATAACCAAACGGCAACCAAAGCAGCCCATCCACCTACGGAGTGAACCAAAGTAGAACCGGCAAAGTCATAAAAAGGAGTTTCTCTCATGTCTAAAAATCCGCCACCCCATTTCCAGGAACCTGCCAATGGATAGACTAGACCAACATAAAGGATAACGAAGACCATAAAGGGAACAATCTTGATTCTTTCAGCTACAGCACCAGATACAATGGTTGCTGCTGTTGCTGCAAACATACCCTGGAAAAGGAAATCTGTCCACCAGGTATAGCCACCGTCTGCGTATGCTGGGGTCATTCCTCCTTCAGGAGCAGCGATACCGAAACCTGCAAATCCGAAAAATCCAGATGAACCTTCAGCAAAGCCAGGGTACATCAAATTGAATCCAACCAGGCTGTAAAGCAATAGCCCAACAGTAATGATAAAGATGTTTTTGAATAAAATGTTAATGGTGTTTTTTTGTCTGGTCAAGCCTATTTCCAGGAAAGCGAAGCCCAAGTGCATAAAGAAAACCAGAGCTGTACAGATCATCATCCATACATTGTTTATAGTAAGTAATTCCATGTCTAAATTAGTTTTTCGTTAGTTTTTATTTTAAAGTGTCCCCGCCTTTTTCACCGGTCCTTATTCTATAGCAATCAGTGATATCTGACACAAAGATCTTTCCATCTCCAACCTCACCGGTTGATGCGGCATCAAGAATGGCTTTGATTGTAATTTCTTCAAAATCATCATTGACTACGATAGACAGAAAACGTCTTTGAATACTGCTAGTACTGTAAGAAACTCCTCTGTAGACATGACCTTCTTTTTCGTTGCCACGACCGGTTGCATCCCAATAAGAGAAGAAGTTTACTCCAATGCCGTGTAGTGCTTCTTTTACATCAGAATATTTTGATTTTCTGATAATTGCTTCGATTTTTTTCATAATTAAATATTGTTTAGAATTTGTATACTGCTGCTACTAAAAAGGATGCCAAAGAACCAGTTGGTTCAAGATCGTCGTTCAAGAATGTATCTTCACTTGTTGTGTCAATTCTGAATTCAGGAATGATCATTAGATCCCCGATGGCATAATTTCCTGTTAAAGTGAATTCGAATACATTTGCATCTCCATCATTATTGTAACCTCCAATAGCGCCAACACCACCTTTGCCTTCTCCGAAGTATTCAGCTCTGAAACCTAAAACAAAAGATTCTGAAGTTTGTAATTGTGGATAAATGGCAACACCATAAAAAGAGGCATCTGTATCATTGTCAACATAATACGTTGAGTTCAAGCCTAAGAAAAATGAGTCGCTAATATCGAAACCTGTAGTAAGGTCAACTTGAAATTGAGGTCCATATAAGAAGTTAAGGTATGTTCCTTTAAATCCAACCTGTGCGCCTAAAGTATAATTGTTTGTTGGGTTAAAGTTAGTAAGATCATTGTCATTCATAATGGCTCCCATCAACGACCAGTCATCGTTAATTGCATAGTCCAATTTCAAACCAGTATGAGAGAAAGGTCCGTAAGAGAACATGTAGGACGTAGAATAGTTAAAATTCCCTGTTGGAGAAATAACTTCATACCCTAAGAAAGTATTGAAGTTACCAAATGTCAAAGTAACTTTATCAGATACATTCCAGTATACATATAGTTGATTCACTACTTGAGAAC
>CAZQRD010000022.1:0-38423 GCA_964595535.1 uncultured Flavobacteriaceae bacterium
AGAATATGATTTCACTTGAAAACCATAGTTCAAATGTAAGTCAGATTACAAGTATCAAACAATAGATAAAAATGGGAATTTTCAATATCCCTGAAAACCATCAGTACTTCAATTTGCAGTATAATAATATGTATTTATTTGATTAACAATACATTATGCAAAATATATATAAGTGTTGGATTTGAGATACCATCCTTATTAATTCAAAAATTCTTTAATTTTTTTTTTTTCACTGAAAGGTATAACGGAAAACGGTTACTAGAAAAACACATAAAAATGATGTATTTTAAGTATTGTGGGGCCGTCCTTTTCCAGTTTTTATAATTGATAATGTATAAACCCGGAAAAAATTGAATAGAAAAGGCATGTAAAATCGTGCCATTAGCACAAAAAAAAGACCCGAATTTCATCAGGTCCTTTCTTATAATCGATAACTTTATATTACTTTCATCCCAAAACTTCCTGAACCTTAATAGCCGCTTCTTTAAATTCCACAACCGAAATTACGTCTAACCCGCTATTGTCAATAAGCTCTTTAGCCTCAACAGCATTAGTACCCTGAAGCCGTACAATAATCGGCACTTTTATGGAATCTCCCATATTTTTATAAGCGTCCACAATTCCTTGGGCTACTCTGTCGCATCTAACAATTCCTCCAAATATATTTACCAAAATGGCTTTTACCTTTGGATCTCTTAGTATGATTCTAAAGCCTGTCTCAACTCTTTCGGCATCGGCTGTACCTCCCACATCAAGAAAATTAGCGGGCTCACCTCCTGATTGCTTAATAAGATCCATGGTACTCATGGCTAGTCCGGCTCCATTTACCATACAACCAACATTTCCGTCAAGATCCACATAATTAAGTCCTACTGCATTGGCTTCAACTTCTATTGGGTTCTCTTCTCTCAAGTCTCTCAGGCCCTGATAGTCTTTATGTCTGAACAAGGCATTATCATCCAAAGTCACTTTGGCATCTACAGCAAGTACCATGTCATCGGAAGTTTTTAACACAGGGTTGATTTCGAACAAAGAAGAATCCGACTCAACATAAGCCTTATACAAAGCAGTTACAAACCTCACCATTTCCTTGAAGGCTTTACCTGATAATCCTAAATTAAAAGCTATTTTTCTGGCTTGGAAACCAATAAGTCCTGTTCCAGGATCCACTTCTTCAGTAAATATTAAGTGAGGTGTTTCTTCCGCTACTGTTTCAATATCCATTCCTCCTTCGGTTGAATACATGATCATATTTTTACCGGTTCCCCTGTTTAGTAAAACAGACATATAATATTCTTCAGGTTCACTATCTCCAGGATAATATACATCCTCTGTGATTAAAACCTGATTCACCTTCTTTCCTTCTGCCGAAGTTTGAGGTGTTTTAAGCATCATTCCTAAAATGTCTTTTGAAATGCGTTCAACTTCACCCAAACTTTTAGCCAATTTAACACCTCCGCCTTTTCCTCGACCTCCCGCATGAATCTGAGCCTTTATAACCCACCATCCTGTTCCGGTTTCCGTTGCCAACAATTTAGCTGCTTCTACTGCTTTTTTATGATTATCTGCAACGAGTCCACGTTGAATCTTCACTCCGAAACTGTTTAAAATCTCTTTTCCTTGGTATTCGTGTAAGTTCATGAATAAGTGTTTTATATTATGATCCTTACAAAAGTAAGTATTTAATCGAGATTCAAAGGATTGCACTTTATTTTTTTTTCGATATTATGGCTTGTTATACAGTCATCAAATTCTTTTATAATCTAAATAGTTTAACAGTTCTTTAAGACATTTTTAAACTACCCCCCTGTATTTTCGTTAGTTGAAATCCATACAAGATAGTTCCATTTCATGCGAAGATTTTTTCTCTTTATATGTTTGTTTACTCTGTTGAGCGTTACTGCCCAAACTACCAAGAAGGAACTAGAAGCCAGAAGAATACAAGAATCGCCTTTAATTGATGGGAAACTTGACGAAGCTGTATGGAACATGGCGAATACGGCAAAAGACTTTGTGATGTTCAGGCCTGGTGATGGCGATCCTGAACCTGATTCACATAAAACAGAGGTTAAAATCGTTTATGACAATCAGGCAATTTATGTAGGAGCCTATTTATATGATTCTGAACCTGACAAGATCATGAGGCAGCTCAGTGAAAGAGATAATTTGGGAACCGCTGACTTTTTTGGTATTTCTATTAGTCCCAACAATGACGGACAAAATGAATTCGAATTTTTTGTAACAGCAGGAGCAACTCAAATGGACGCACAGGTGTCACCGGCCAATGGAGAAGATTTTAGCTGGAGTGAGGTCTGGTTTAGCGAAGTAAGTTTCGATGACAAAGGTTGGTACGTCGAGATGAAAATTCCCTATTCGGCTCTCAGATTTGCCGATGGGAAAGATATGACCTGGGGGTTAAATATACACCGTCGTATAGAAAGTACAAGGGAGCAATACTCTTGGAATTATATAGATAAATCAACTGGTAGAATAACTCAATATGCTGGTATTTTAACAGGGCTCAAAAACATTAACCCTCCTACCCGATTGAGTTTTGCACCTTTTGCCTCCTTCGTTCTTGACAGTTATGATGGGAATACAGATACGAATCTGAATTTTGGAATGGATCTTAAATATGGAATCACAGATAACTTCACCCTCTTTGCTACCCTGGTACCAGATTTTTCACAAGCAGGTTTTGATAATGTTGTATTGAATCTTGGCCCCTTTGAACAGGTTTTCTCTGAACAAAGACAATTTTTTATAGAAGGTGCCGATTTACTTGAAAAAGGAAATCTTTTTTTTTCCAGGAGGATTGGAAATGCACCAGTAGGAAATGATGCTATTGATGAGAATTATGACGACGAAGAAATTGTGAGCAACCCTGATGAAGTAAAGGTGCTGAATTCAGTTAAGGTTACAGGTAGATCCCAAAAAGGGCTTGGAATCGGAGTACTAAATGCTGTAACCGAAAACACTTATGCCTCCGTAAAAGATACCCTAACAGGTGAAATTACCAAAATAAAAACCGAGCCCCTGGCAAATTATAATGTATTGGTGATCGATCAGGAGTTTAACAAAAATTCGTCAATTGGAATAGTGAATACAAGTGTTCTGAGAGAGGGTGATTTTAGGGATGCCAATGTGACTTCTCTGGTTTTAAGTTTGGCTGACCGATCTAATTCATACCGCCTTAGCGGAGATGGAAGTATGAGTATCATTAATGAATATGGCATTAGTGAAACTGGGTTTTCATCTGGTCTTGAATTTGAAAAAACCGAAGGAAAAATAAGATACGGAGTGGAACATCGATTCGCAGATGATATCTATGACAAAAATGATCTCGGCTTTCAAAGAAGTAACAATTACAATGATTTTATGGGTCGGGTAAGTTATCAAATTTTCAAACCAACCAAACATTTCAATTTTTTCAGGGCGAGATTGTTTGCGGGTCATTTCAGGCGATACGACCCAAGCGTGACAACAGGTAATTATACTGAAATAGATATCTTCGCAACCAATTTAAAACAATTGTCTTATGGCCTTGAAATAGGTACTAATATTGGTGAACGTGTTGATTTTTTTGAACCCAGAACTGAAGGTCGTTTTTGGAAAAGGAATGGGCAATTCTCAACGGAAGGCTATTTTTCAACTGATTTTAGAAAAAGACTCGCCTTTGAAATTGGAGTTGATTACAGTTCAAGATATGGCACAGATGAATATTCATATGAATTAGGATTTGGACCTCGTTTCAGGGTTAACGACAAATTGGAATTTGCTTATGGTTTTACCCTTGAGCAAAGCTTTAATCAGCCAGGCTATGTCGACACACTTGAAGATGAAAGTATTATTTTCGGGGTTAGGCAAAACAATCAGATTGAAAACAGTTTTTCAGGCAAGTTTAATTTTAATGATAAATCAGCAATTAGTTTGTCATTCAGACATTATTGGTCAACCGTAGCTTATCAGGACCAATTCTACGAACTTGACGAGGACGGATACTTGATTCCTAATCCTTATAGTGATAACAATGACTTAAACTTTAATAACTGGAATCTGGATCTTCGGTATATCTGGCAATTTACGAGAGGAAGTGAGCTCGTTGCCTTATACAGAAATACAATTGAAAGTGAAGACAATAGGTCTGATTTATCCTATGGGGAAAATTTATCCGACCTCCTCCAGCAACCTTATGGGCATCTGCTTTCTATCAAAGTTATTTATTTCCTTGATTATAACAATATTAAACGATGGGTAAAAAAGGATAATACTTAAAGCTGGAAATCAATCATTTACTCATATTTGATTCTTTGCTAAAGTTGGTAACTCATTAAAATATTGTAATTTCACGCGCATATTTTATCAAAATGATCAAAGCTGAGAATATTCACAAATCATACGGAGACCTAGAAGTTCTAAAAGGAGTCAACCTGCATATCAAAAAAAGTGAGATCGTTGCGATTGTGGGGCCCAGTGGAGCAGGAAAAACAACCTTACTTCAAATCTTGGGCACGCTTGACAAACCCACAACATCAGATTCACTGAACGTTGATGATACTGATATTAAAAAGCTAAATGACAAGGCCCTGTCAAAATTCAGAAACAGGCACATTGGGTTTATCTTTCAGTTCCATCAGTTATTACCCGAATTTACTGCTTTGGAAAACGTATGCATTCCCGGGTTTATCGCCAACCGAACAAGGAAGGAGGTAGAAAAAGAAGCAACTGAAATTCTTGATTTTCTTGGCCTTGCAGATCGTATGGACCACAAGCCAAATGAGCTCTCAGGAGGTGAACAACAAAGGGTAGCTGTTGCAAGGGCATTGATCAATAAACCAGATGTGATTTTTGCCGATGAACCCAGCGGAAATCTGGATACAATTTCATCTAAACACCTGCATGAACTTTTCTTTACACTTCGTGATCAATTCGATCAGACTTTCGTCATCGTGACCCATAATCAGGAACTGGCAGAAATGGCCGACAGAAAACTCGAAATGAAAGATGGAAGAATCATTTAATTTTATAACATCATATTTATAAGCCATGTACATAGGGATTATTAGTGCCATGAAAGAAGAGATTCTTGCACTGCAAAACCAATTACAGGTCGAAAAAAAAGTGATCAAAGGGATGAGAACCTATTATCAGGGAATGCTTTTTGATCGAAAGGTCATTCTAGTATTTTCTCGTTGGGGTAAAGTTGCCTCAGCAACTACTGCCACCCAGTTAATCAATGAGTTCGAGATTGATGAAATCATATTTACCGGAGTAGCAGGTGCCGTGCATCCTGACATTTATATTGGAGACATCATTATAGGGAGGGATCTCTACCAGCACGATATGGATGGAAGCCCTTTGGTAAAAACTTTTGAAATTCCTCTTTTAGGAAAAAGCGCCTTTAGCACTAACCTAAATAAAAGAGAGCTACTTTTAAAGGCTGCAGAAGCATTCCTCGCCGAAAAACATGAATTTCTTACAGAAGAACAACTCACAGATTTTGACATAAAGAAACCATCAATTCACTTGGGCGATATCGCTTCAGGAGATCAGTTTATCTCTTCTTCTAATCAAAGTCAGGCTATTCTTTTAGGTATTCCATCTGTGATATGTGTCGAAATGGAAGGAGCAGCCGTTGCACAGGTTTGTTATGAATATAAGGTGCCTTTCTCCATTATAAGAACAATATCAGACAATGCCAATCACAATGCCCATATAGACTTTGCTACATTCGCTAGAGAAGTGGCTAGTAATTATGCTTTGGGAATTCTTAAAAATTACCTCCTCTAACAATTCAGTAAATACCAGAGTCATCATTCAATATAACAGCCCCTCTAATTCATAGTGAATCTATCAGTTAAATTCAGTTAATTTTCTATCTCGTTTAATAAAATGTAATTTATCATCCTTATAGATTTGCTGTCTGTATCCAAATAAGTGAAAAATCGGAGTCGTCATAAATCTGGCCACCATTGGATTTACGATAAGAGTGTAATTATTTCCAGGATCTTTTCTGACTCCGGGAATCAATCTTAAAAAATGATTTATCTTTAATTTACGTGCTACGATGGAAGCATTCAGCCAGAATTTGGAAATTTTTTTAAGAATGAAAAAACCATCCTCACCTAAATCCTGATATAAGGGCATAAAGATCCTTCCAGCTCTAGGAGAATTGATATCTATACCGTCACTGATGGCCAGAAAATCATCCTTCTCTATTGTTTCAAAATTTTCAAACCCGGGCCTCATCAAAAAATCTTCGTTTTGATCAAGTTCATAGCGGTATTTAATAGAAAAAAATTGATATTCACAGCATAGGTCCGCAAATACTTGCTCATATTGTTGATAATCAGATAAATGAGATTTCTCAAGGCATTTCGCATGAATAAGGGCCTTCCAAATAAAGGCTTCACAATTCATGATAGAAGAGGGTGATTCATGTGAACCTCCCTCGAAACCAAGCGCAATATGACCATATTCATTAATAAAAGTAAGTAAAGGTCCGTCCAAATACTCCTCAATTCCCAACACCACAGGAATTGGAAAATTCGACGAAAACTTCCTGTTATTCAAGGAATCGCTTATGGTTATAAACGGAACTGAAGAAGACGAGGTTGTATGCAAGTCAAGAAAATAAAACGGGCCCTTTTCGACTAGTAAGATATTTTTGATAATGGCAAAAATATCTTTTTGCTCTTTAACTTCTGCATTGAATTCTATATCATCTTTTTCTAATTTTTCAATATTTTCATTGCGCCAGATCCTGTTTAAATCTATATGTTCAAATCGAATTCCTTTATTGAGAGCGTTGATATTACCCAAAATTATATGCAGGTTTCCAAGTAGCTTCAAATTTCTCTCCCTGATCTTAGTAATAACTATTCTCGCTGCATGTACGCCTGCCTTTTCGTTTCCATGAATTCCTGCGAACACAATAACTGTCGGGCTATTTTGACTTCCATAGAATTTCCCCAGAACTCTTTTTTCATGGGTAAAGGATTCCATTTTCTTTGACTTTATTTTATTCATACTCAACTAGAAAGTAATTTATTAAGATCATTTTTGGTAAGAATACCCACAAGATCACCAAGCTCAAGTATGGGCAGGCACCCAATTTTATGTTCAATCATTAATTTTTTGGCTTGTTCAATCGAAGTTTCCGAATCAACCGTTATCACTTCTTTAATCATGATATCTTTGGCAACGAGAACGTTGGTGTCCTGATCCTGTATTTCGAGAATATTCGTTTCGGTGATTAAACCTATAAGCTTGTTTTTATTGTCTACTACAGGAATATGATGAATATTTCTCCATTCCATAATTTTAGTAACAAGTTCAACCAGGTCATTCTCATTGACCACAAATATCTCTGTTGTCATAAACTTTTCAAGCTTCGTTAAGGACACATCTAAATTTAATAAATGATTGTCTTTTGCAATTGGCCATTCATGCACCGGTTTTCCTTCTCTCTGATTCTTATACATATGTGCCGTCAAAGTTGCATTTGCAATGTCTTTGGTCATTTTTTTCTTTAGGGCTCTGTTACTGTGCTTCATCCATTGAGCACCTGTCTGTCTCGATTCAGCTCTTTTCTCAATAATATTTAGATAGAATTCAATTTCTTTTTTATCAATCCCGGTTTTTATTAAACCTTCATAGGCCATAGGAAGTAATTCTGTTAGAATTAATCGCTTAGCGGATATCCCTTTGCCAAACCAATTAAAAAAAGTGTTAACACCTGTTCTTGCTGCGTTCACAAAATTACCCTTAACATCGTTAAAAGGAATTAACTGGCTTAAATTTTTATACCTATCGGGCATCCCTTGCATAAGGCCAACCCAAAATACCGCATTCGCCACTTCATCTTTAACACTAGGTCCGGCTGGAATATAACGGTTCTCTATACGCATGTGTGGTATACCGTTATTTTGTCCGTAACATAAACGATTCCATCTGTAAATGGTACCATTATGTATACCTATAGCCTCCAGTTTAGGAATTTCTCCTCGTTTTAGTTTAGCTACAGCATCCTCCTCAAATTCGGTCGTTAACAAGGGTGTATATCTAACAATGTCGTCCTGGTACAATTCGATGATTGACTTTTTGATCCAGTCACTTCCAAACGATACTCTGGGTTTTTGTTCTCTAAGGTGGTACGATCGATTACGAAGATCAACGCTTTGCTGAAACAGAGCTATCCTTGTTTCACTCCATAATTCTCTTCCCAAAAGCAAAGGCGAATTAGCAGCTATGGATAAGACCGGACCAGCGATGGCTTGAGCCCAATTATATTTGTCAGCCATTTCGCTTATAGGAATCTGAAGATGCACTTGAAAACTAGTATTACACGCTTCAAAAAGAATTGATTTGTGGTTGAGTATCAACTCATCAACACCCTTTATTTTTAACATGAAATCATCACCTCTGATATCCTTCAATACCTTATTCAAAACTTTATAACGCGGAAAAGGAGTAATGTTTTTAAACACCATGTCGCGCTTTCTCAGGGTAGGGAGAATTCCCGTAAGAACAATTTTCGTATTATCTATACTGTTGGCAAGCTTATCTCCCTTTTTAATAAGTTGGGTAATCTCATTATCAATTTTCGAAAAACAATCGCCTGTCAATTCGAGTGGATCCAAGTTGATCTCGAGATTGAAAAGCGCTAATTCGGTTGTAAAGTGCTTGTCATTTAGCTGTTCAAGAACTTTAAGCGCGTTACAGGAGGGTCTAAAACTCTTATCAACCAGGCACAATTCCTGTTCGGCTCCTATACGCTGAATTCCCTTTTCAAAAATATCCTGATCCAACATCATTTCCAGCGCCTTTACATCATTCAATAGATGATACAAAAACTTCTTTCGCTCTCTTAAACTTTCGATCGCCTTAACAGATTGTGAGCCCATTCTTTGAAAATTTACCCCTAAAATAGGCTAAATCTAATGGGTATTAAATGATTATTGTCATGTATAAATGATAATCATTAGACAAATAAAGGCTTGTCTTTCATCAGACTGTTTACTTTTGAAGCAACAGCTTCCAGCAATGCTTCATTTTCAAAGTCATTGATTACTTCATCGATCAGATCGACAATAACGACCATGTCACTTTCAACCAGTCCTCTCGTGGTCACAGCTGCCGAACCGATGCGGATTCCTGAGGTGATAAATGGAGATTTGTCATCAAAAGGAACCATATTTTTATTCACGGTTATATCTGCTTTAACCAAGGCATTCTCGGCCTGCTTACCTGTGATGTTTTTATTTCTCAGATCAATGAGCATCATATGGTTATCTGTACCTCCAGAAATAATGTGGTAGTTTTTGGCCACAAGAGCCTCCGCCATAGCAGCGGCATTCTTTTTAACCTGAATTTGATAGCTAAGGAATTCATCTGTCAAAGCTTCTCCAAAGGCAATTGCTTTTGCAGCAATTATATGCTCAAGCGGACCTCCCTGACTACCTGGAAAAACAGCTGAATTCAATAAAGTACTCATCATTTTTATTGTTCCTTTTGGTGTTTTTTCCCCGAATGGATTTTGAAAATCTTTACCCAACATGATGATTCCGCCTCTGGGTCCTCTTAATGTTTTATGGGTAGTTGTAGTAACAATATGACAATGAGGAATCGGGTCATTCAAAATCCCTTTTGCGATCAGGCCTGCAGGATGGGAGATATCAGCTAAAAGAATTGCACCAACACTATCTGCAATCTCTCTGAACCTTTTGAAATCGATATCTCTTGAATAGGCTGAGGCTCCGGCTATGATTAATTGAGGCATCACTTCGGTTGCCTTTTCCTGAATCTTATCATAATTCAACACCCCCGTTTCTCTTTCTACTCCGTAAAATGCCGTTTTATACAACTTTCCCGAAAAATTTACAGGAGAACCATGAGTCAAATGCCCTCCATGAGAAAGGTCAAACCCGAGTATTTTATCACCAGGTTTTAAAACAGCCTGAAAAGCTGCCGTATTAGCCTGAGAACCCGAATGGGGTTGAACATTAACGTATTCGGCATTGAACAATACCTTTGCTCTGTCAATCGCTATTTGCTCTATCTGATCAACTATTTCACAGCCTCCATAATATCGTTTACCAGGGTATCCTTCTGCATATTTATTAGTCAAAATGGAGCCAGCGGCTTCCATTACCTGTTCACTTACAAAGTTCTCTGAAGCAATTAGCTCCAGGCCATTTGTTTGTCTTTCGTTTTCCTCTGATATCAGGTCAAAAATAATTTGATCTCGGCTCATGAATTTAGTTTTAATTGTATAGATAAAATCAACACAAAAGTAGTAAATTCATCTTTCATATATGGAGAAACTTATATATTTGAAATGATTTAATTTTTTCTCATATAATAGATATATTTTTATTAAATTCTCAAAAAATCATGAAGATAACTGCCAACAATCCCAAAAGAAAATCCTGGCTAAGTGTAGAGAAGGATTCCGATTTTCCTATACAGAATATTCCTTTTGGGGTATTTCTTACCAAGGATGATATTACAACAATTGGTACCAGGATAGGAAATCATGTAATAGACCTGGCAGCACTGCACCAATTGGGTTATTTTGAAGGAATTCCATTGACTGATGATATTTTCATGCAAGACTCCTTAAATGATTTTATCTCAGATGGTCAAACAACATGGCGTTTGGTTAGAAACAGAATTTCGGAAATCTTTGACGCGGAAAACAAAAAGCTTAAAGATCACAAAGCACATAGAAAAATTGTGATTTTCGGTGTAGACAAAATTGAAATGCTGCTGCCTGTAGCCATTGGAGATTATACAGATTTTTATTCAAGTAAAGATCATGCCACTAATGTGGGCACCATGTTTAGGGATCCCGAGAATGCTTTGCTGCCAAATTGGTTGCATATTCCTGTTGGTTATCATGGAAGGTCTTCCTCAATTGTTGTTTCAGGAACCAAAATACGACGACCCATGGGGCAAACCATGCCTCAAGGAGCTAAGGCACCTGTATTTGGGCCGACTAAACTTTTAGATTTTGAGGTCGAAATGGGATTTATCACCACTGATGCCAATGATTTAGGAAAGGTTGTTTCTGTAGAGGAAGCCAGAAATTATATTTTTGGAATGGTACTTCTCAATGATTGGTCCGCCAGAGATATTCAAAAATGGGAATATGTTCCTCTCGGACCTTTTCTAGCCAAAAACTTCGCATCAACTATTTCTGCTTGGATCGTTACATTAGATGCCCTGGAACCCTTTAAAGTAGAGGGGGTCCAACAAGAACCGGAGCCTCTGCCTTATTTACAGGAAGAGGGATTAAATAGTTTTGATATTCATCTTGAAACATCAATAAAACCTAAAAAGAAAAAGGAAACGCTGGTTAGCAAGACTAATTTTAAATATCTGTATTGGAGCATTTCACAACAATTGGCGCATCAAACGGTTAACGGTTGTAACGTAAGATCAGGAGACCTCTACGGTAGCGGAACTATTTCAGGAAAGAAAAAAGACAGTTATGGATCGATGCTCGAATTGACATGGAAAGGAACCCAACCACTTGTGATGTCAGATGGTACCGAAAGAAAATTCATTAACGATGGAGACAGTGTAATCATGAGGGGTTTTTGTCAAAATGACCAAATAAGAATAGGTTTTGGAGAATGTGTTGGAAAAATCAAAAAAGCCAGAAAAACAGACCTCGATAAGGATTTGTAGTTAAAGAGGAGGCAGAATTTCAAGCAAGGCATAGTGCGAATCATAATGTAATACCTTAGTATCTTTTAAGATGATAAGTTGAGGTGATTCGTGCCTGATATGAAGTTCTTCAGCTATCCAGTTTGATAAAGATCTGGAGTTCTGTATATGTAAATAAAAATAAGTTTCATTTCTTTCTTTCATCTGTTTTTCAAATCGGTTAAGCACCATTGAACTGATCCCGCATCTGCTGCTGTGTTTGAAAACATATACGGTTTGCTCTTTCGATAAATCAAGAATGCCGGCCCATTGCTCCTGTGATTCAAAATTAATTTTTAACTGTTCTTGACTCATATCTTTTTTATTGTTAGATCGAAGGAATTCAAACATTTTTTTAAGTTTTTCTAGTTAATTCTATTAAGGTTATCTCGGGCCATATCCCAACCCTGCCTGGAAACCCTAGGAATCCAAAACCTCTATTGACATATAAAAGTTGGTCTTCTTTTTTATAAAGCCCTGCCCATTCTGGATATATATATTTAATGGGACTCCAACTAAATCCTGGTATCTCCACGCCAAATTGCATCCCATGGGTATGTCCAGACAAGGTGAGGTCAAAATGAACGGGATGATTTACCACCTTTTTGTTCCAGTGCGTAGGATCATGACTCATAAGGATTTTGAAATCCACGTTTTCACTACCAGCCAACGCTTTATCGAGATCTCCATTTTGCGGAAACGGTGGGTTACCCCAGTTTTCAACACCGTAAATTCCAATGGATTCACCTTCTTTGGAAATAAGCGTGTTTTCGTTATTCAACAATCTAAATCCCATTTTTTTCTGGAACTGATAGAGCAATTCCATATTCTCTTGTTTCTCTTGAACTGAATTCCATTGCTTATAGTCACCATAATCATGATTTCCTAAAACTGAATAAATTCCATGAGGTGCTCTCAGCCGTTTAAAATCATCTATAAAAGGTAAGATTTCCCGAGAATCGTTGTTTACAAGATCGCCGGTAAAAAGCACCAAATCTGCACTTTGGTCGTTGACAAGTTTGATTCCATCAATAATTGCCTCCCTACTGTCAAAACTACCTGAATGGATATCTGAGATTTGAACTATTTTAAAACCTTCAAAGGCTTTTGGAAGGTTTTTAAATGAAAGTTTCACCTTGTTTACCTTGAAGTCATACTTTCCTTTCGTAATCCCATACAGCATTGAAGAAAAAGGAATGGCAGCAATAATCAATCCTGCCTTTCGAACAAAACCTCTCCTACCAGATCCACTTATCTTCTCCTGATCTGAGCTGATAAATTTTCTACTGGTGGTAAAGGCAAGTTCAATAAATCTGAAAATATCTTCAAATAGAAAAAAGAAGATCATTACTATTTTAAAGATCATTATCGAAAAAAAGAAGCCAATCGCAAAATTAGGGGCCCATTCGACTCGGAGTGGCTTCGAAGTGAAATAGAAGTATAAATAATAAAATCCAATATAACCCAGTATGACTGATCCGAAATAGACGGTATTCCAAAAAAGTTTCCATTTATGATCCTGAATACTTTTTCGAAGCGCCATATAGATGTAAATATCCATGGCCAGCAACACGATTAGGGTCCAGACTATACTAATTGAAATATTTCTTGTTGACATTTAAGCTTTTCTTCTTTTCTTCTCGATTGAGATTAAGTCAAGTTCCCTACTGGTCTGACCTGCAACTGAAGTGTTTTCCTCCGCTCTTCTAATCAAATATGGCATCACATCTTTAACAGGACCAAAGGGCAGGTATTTTGCCACATTAAACCCACGATCTGCCAGATTGTAAGAAATATTATCACTCATTCCATAAAGTTGGCCGAACCATAATCGATTGTCTTTTCTTTCATAGGCCGAATGGTCTATAAGATCCATTAATAAATAGGAGCTTTCTTCATTATGTGTGCCACAGAAAATTGCCATATCCTGCAAATTATCAAACATATAATTCAGTACGTCATTAAAATTTTTGTCAGTATCTGCTTTTGAAGCACAAATCGGGTCTTTGTAGTTTTTTAGTTGTGCACGCTCACGTTCCTTTTCCATATAAGCACCTCTTACCAGTTTCATACCAATTTTGAATCCTTTTTCTTTAGCTCTTTTATGCAGACCTTTTAAGTATTCAAGACGATCATTTCTATATAATTGAAGCGTACTGAATATGATCACTTTCTCTTTGTTATATTTTTCCATTAAACTTTCCAAAAGGTCATCAGCCGCTTTTTGCATCCAACTTTCTTCGGCATCTACGAGTAAACATTCATCCTTGTCATAACAGGCCTTGGCTACTTTTTCAAATCTATCGACCACAAGTGCCCATTCTTTCTTTTCTTCTTCACTAAGCTTACTTTGTTCACTTACTTTTTCGTACAATTCAAATCTTCCAAATCCAGTGGGTTTAAATACAGCAAAAGGCATGGCCTCCTTCTCATGTACAAAATTGATCAGTGACAGGGTTTTTTCAAGGACGCTTTCAAATTGAGCTTCTTCCTCCTTGCCTTCCACAGAATAATCCAGTACAGAATGCACTTTTTTTGTGTGCATTTTTTCAATAATAGGCATACAGTCATTTTCGCTCACCCCCCCACAGAAATGATCAAAAACTGTTGATCTAATCAACCCTTCCACCGGAAGTGATGATTTTAGAGCGAATTTGGTTACCGCAGTACCTATTTTGACCAAAGGTTCAATTTTGATCAGCTTAAACAAAAAATAGGCTCGTTCTAATTCGGAACCTGATTTTAAACTAAAAGCCACTTCTGTATTATTAAAAAGTTTCTCCATGCTATTCTCTTTTTTACAAAGATACCAAGAGTGATTTATTTTTTTGAAATATTTGACCGTTATTTGCATCATAAAGTTCATTTTTATGAAGTCAATCCTCTCTACGAATTATTATGTGCATTTTCAGGAAAATGCTTATCAATATTTACACACATATTTGGAGGAAAACTTTCATTCTAAAGTTTTTGTTCTGGTAGATACCAATACAAAAAAATACTGTTTGCCCTTATTTCTGAAAAAGGCAGCATTTAACTTAGATACTGAAATTATTGAGATTGAGGCTGGTGAAGCTTATAAAAACATTAGTACCTGTAGTTTTTTGTGGAACAAATTGTCTGAAAAAGGAGCCGACCGAAAATCTCTTGTAGTCAACCTTGGTGGTGGAGTTATTACAGATATGGGAGGGTTCGTTGCATCAACCTTTAAAAGGGGTTTAAAATTCATCAATATTCCAACCACACTTCTTAGTATGGTAGACGCTTCGGTAGGCGGTAAAACTGGAGTTGATCTTGGTGCACTTAAAAATCAGATTGGACTGTTCAGTAATCCTGAAATGGTACTTATCGATATAGACTTTCTCAATACAGTTTCTCAAAGGGAAATGCGTTCAGGTTTGGCAGAGATTATCAAGTATGGATTTACTTTTGATCGCGAACTATGGTACACAATCAAAGACTTTACCTCAGTTGATATGGATAATGTCACCAAATTGGTACACAAATCTGTGGCGATTAAAAACGATGTTGTTCTTCAGGACCTTTTGGAGAACAGTGTTAGAAAATCTTTGAATTTTGGCCATACTATAGGACATGCTATTGAATCATACTTTCTAGAATCTCCTGATAAGGAAAGTCTTACACATGGAGAGGCTATTGCCATAGGCATGGTTATAGAACTTTATTATTCTTCCCGAACATTTGGTTTTCCAATGGAATTAACAGACGATTTAAAAGCCTTTGTTAACGGTTACTATGGTGAAGTAAAGATTGAAGAAAAAGATATCGCCGAAATAACGGATCTCATGAAATATGACAAAAAGAACGTAAGCGGAAAGGTAAATTTTGTTTTGCTGGAAGAACTGGAAAAATGTAAACTCGACATTCAGCTAAGCCCAGACATGATTCAGGAAGGCATCATGTATTACTCCAATAGCTGAAAATTCTATTTGATCAGTTAAAAACCATTTTTGATCACTCTTTTGTACATCTTCTCATATTTGGGTAATATTGTCTCTATAGAGAACCGATGAGCCGATTCAAATGCTTGATGCTTAAACGTTTCCAATCTTTTATCATCTTGTAATAGGTAGATGGCATTTTTGGCCATATCATCAACATCGCCAACATTGCTCAAAAATCCGGTAACACCATGACTATTAACTTCCGCTAATCCTCCGGTATTACTTGAAATAACCGGAGTTTTCCCGGCCATGGCTTCTAAAGCCGCCAGACCAAAACTCTCTGTTTCAGAAGGCAATAGGAATAAATCACTTAAACACAATATTTTTCGAATCTCATCACTCTTGCCCATAAATAAAATCTTATCCTTTACACCCAATTCCCTGGCCAAAAGATCGGCTTTTTCCTTTTCGGGGCCATCTCCTACCAAAATCAATTTTGAAGGAATTTTTTGTTGAACTTTGTGAAATATCCTAATCACATCCCCCACGCGTTTTACTGGCCTGAGATTACTCACATGAGTCAGGATTTTTTCACCTGGTTCCGCCAGCGTGTCTCTTTTGCAATCTTCCGGGCTCCATTCTTCCTTCTGTTCAAAATCAATAAAATTGTAGATAACCTCAACATTTTTTCTAATATTGAATAATCTTAAGGTGTCGTCTCTTAAACTTTTAGAGACTGTTGTTACCGCATCAGAATGGTTGATGCTGAATTCAACAGCAGGTTTGTAAACCGGATGACTTCCCACCAAAGTAATATCCGTTCCGTGAAGGGTAGTTACGATTGGAATATCGATACCAAAATCCTTCAGCATCTGTTTTGCCATATAGGCTGCATAAGCATGGGGAATTGCATAATGCACGTGTAAAACATCCAATTTATATTTTTGAACCGATTCAACCAATTTACTCGACAAGGCCAGGTTATAAGGTTGGTAATGAAATAATGGATAGTTTTCTACAAAAACTTCATGAAAATGAAGATTATGATTCAGAAAATTTAATTTAACGGGCTGATGTGATGTCACGAAATGCACCTGATGTCCCTTTTGGGCCAGTGCCATCCCTAATTCAGTTGCCACTACTCCGCTTCCTCCATAGGTAGGATAACAAACAATTCCTATATTCATATAATCAGTTTTATACATTAAGAAGACGTAAGATTCTCAATTTCTTACTTCTGATTTACTTTTTTGCTATTTCTGTTTGAAACAAGACAGCTCAAATCTCAATGTAATTTGGCCCCTGTCGCATTGATAGAATAATTGTAAATTCGTATTTGTAAAAATATGCTTTTAAATGGAATTTGACTATTTTTTATCATTGATTTCTGAGATTGAAAATTCGTATTTGGGGGGATTTAATTCACATGCTAAAATGATCCCAAAGGAGCGGAAAATGATCAATTTAAGTGATATCCATACCGCAAATCCAAAAAAAGCGGCTGTACTGGCTTTGTTTTATCCTGATCATAATAATATGACCAATTTTTTGCTCATTTTGAGAGCTCACTATGAAGGAACACATGCTTCACAAATTGGTTTTCCCGGAGGAAAATTTGAAACACCTGATGAAAATTTAGAAAGGACGGCACTCAGAGAGACGTCGGAAGAAGTTGGTATTGACGTAGAACACATAAGTATCAGAAAAAAACTGACCGATACTTTTATACCTCCAAGTAATTTTCTTGTTAGTCCATATTTCGGATGTACAGCTAAAACGCCCGAATTCAAAACAAATCATGAGGTGGAGGATATCATTGAAGTAAAACTGACAGATCTGTTAAATGAGGCTTCTGTGAGCACCAAAAATCTTACGACCAGCTACATGAAAAATATTGAGGTTCCTTGTTTTATTCTAAACGATAAGATCGTTTGGGGGGCAACTGCGATGATGCTAAGTGAAATTAAAGACCTAATCAAAGCAAATCTTCATTAATTTTTTTAAGTTTGTTGCGCAAATAGTTAAGAATGGGATTATTTAAGAAAGATGTTTTTGGGAATAACCTTTTTCTAAAAAAAACATTGATTCGCGTATTGGGATTATTTTCTCACAGAAGATATCGTGGATTCAATGAATTACACATAGAAGGATCTGAAATAATTCGGGACCTTCCGGATACTAATGTCCTTTTTGTTGCAAATCATCAAACTTATTTTGCTGATGTGGCCGCCATGCTTCATGTTTTCAATGCTGCATTGAGTGGCAGGGTTGACAATATAAAAGATGTAGGCTATTTATGGCAACCAAAACTTAATATATATTTTGTTGCAGCTAAGGAAACGATGAGGGCAGGGCTTTTGCCAAAAATTATGGCTTACGGAGGTTCTATTTCAATTGAAAGAACCTGGAGGGAAAAAGGAAAAGATGTCAATAAGAAGGTAAAATTATCGGATGTTTCTAATATTACGACAGCATTAAAAGATGGATGGGTGATTACTTTTCCTCAAGGAACCACTACCCCATTCAAACCAATAAGAAGGGGTACAGCACATATCATCACGCAAAATAAACCTATTGTTATTCCAATCGTTATTGATGGATTCAGACGCTCTTTTGATAAAAAAGGACTCCTTATAAAAAAACGAGGTATTCTTCAATCTATGGTGATCAAAAAACCCATGGACATCGACTATGAAAACGATACCGTGGAGGCCATTGTTGAAAAATTACAATATGCCATTGAACAACATCCAACTTTCCTTAAAGTAACGAAGGAGGAAGATTATCACAAAAGTGAGAAAGAACTCAATAAAAAAAGAGAATTTTGGGATATTTACTAAAAAAAACATCCGTCACTTGACGGATGTTTTTTTTGTTATGACAACCAGGCTTTCAACATCCACACTGTTTTTTCCTGTTCTGAAATAAAATCACTCATCATAGAATTCGTTCCTTCATCATCAGCTTCTTCAGACTGATTTAGGATTGCCCTTTCAATCTCTATCAATTTGGTAAGTGAGCCAACAATAAGGCGTAGTGATTCTGTATCATTTGATATATTCTTTCCAACTGGCACATTCGCCAATTCAGTATAATCCTGAAAAGTATGTAAAGGCACCCCTTCAAGGGTCAGGATCCGTTCAGCCACCAGATCAATTTTTTCTTGTGAATCTGTGTATAATTCTTCAAACTTTACATGTAACTCGAAAAATGATTTCCCTTTGATATTCCAATGTAATCCTCTTAAATTCTGATAGTACACCTGAAAATTAGCCAATAATTCGTTCAAACTTGACGTTAAACCTTGTACTTTTCTTCTATCTAATCCTAATACTGTTGTGTTCATGATATATTTATTTTAAATTTCTACAAATTTCGGGCAAAATTGCTATAAATTCTAATCAATTTCATTGATAGTTTATATATATTTATCAAAAATATTTATACCTATGACCATTACCCAGTTGAAATACGTTCTAGCTGTAGCAGAGCACAAAAATTTTACGGTCGCTGCAGAACACAGTTTTGTTACGCAACCTACCTTATCCATGCAGATACAGAAGTTGGAAGAAGAGCTGGACGTGACTATTTTTAATCGAAAAAAGAAACCCATAGCACTTACTTCTATTGGTGAAAAAATTATACAGCAAGCCAAACTCATAGTTGATGAAAGTGTTAGGATCAATGACATCGTTGACCAGCAAAAGGGATTTATAGGCGGAGAGTTTAAATTAGGTATCATTCCAACTGTAATGCCCACTTTATTACCGATATTTCTTAAGAATTTCCTTAAAAAATATCCTAAAGTGAAACTTATCATTGAAGAATTGACCACTGAGGAAATTATCAAAAAATTGTCTGAAGGTCATCTTGATGTTGGTATAGCGGCTACTCCTTTAGAAAATGAAGCCATCAAGGAAAGACCCATCTATTATGAACCCTTTGTAGGCTTTGTTTCTGCAGACCACAGACTGTTCAATAAAAAAAATATAACAGAAGAAGATCTTGATCTCGATGACGTATTATTACTTGAAGACGGACATTGTTTTACAAATAGCGTGATCAACATCTGCCAAAACAAAAACAGTGGTGATCATCACCAATTCCAATTGGAAAGCGGTAGTATCGGTACTTTGATCAAACTGAGTAAAGAAGGATTGGGCATGACATTGGTGCCTTATTTACATACCCTTGAACTTCCAGAACAGGACAAACAGTTTTTGAAGCAATTTTCAAATACAGTTCCAGCCAGAGAAGTAAGTATTATATACCACAAGTCGCAACTTAAAATGCAACTTATAGAAGCTTTAAAAACTACAATAGATGGTGTTATAAGAGGTGCTATTACTTTTCACGATGTGAAAATTATCAGTCCTCTAAATAAGAAATCTGTGGAAATTTAAGTTTAACTATTGATAAGTGCCACACTTGGGTATAACTCTGGCCTATCTGCGGTAAATTGTAGGAGCCATATCCTCAATTCTTCAATTTCAAATGGTAATAACCTTTTCACCGCTTTTTTTAATTCCTTACTAAACAATTCGACATCAAAACTAACTTTTCTCAGAACTGTTTTGGTGTAATCTAATATTGCTCTTGCCATATATATCGTTTTATAAAATAAAGAACGTATTCTTAGGAACACTTAGTACAAATTAACTAAAAAAAAACAAGAAAATAAAATTTAATTTCTAATCAATTAAATATCAAACACTTAATTTTTCAATTTTTTCTTTTAAAGCTGTAGTTTTTTTGATTAGCTCTGCATTTACTCCTTTCAAATGAGATTTATTATCCGCTACATCCTTTTGATGCAATTTCACGATCAATTCATCAAAGGTTATAATAGCTTCATCAATAATTTTCTCGGCTTTTGCCGAAGTTTTGTCATCTCCGTTCAATTGGCAAACGTAACAATCTTCTATAATTTCTGATAGAACAGTATTTATTTCCTTTTTAAATTTTCTAATGCTGGCCATAGTTTCGTTTTTTTATAAATATAAATCAAATTAATGCAATTGTCAAACCTTTCAGCTTACATTAACTCATACATGGATTTTAATTTCTTTCTCGTAATTGTTTTTTGCCATTCTTTACCAAGAGCGTTCTCCCAAAGAGGTACCAAACTTAAGGCAACGTCTATCATCGTATCAAATTGATCATCCGAAAGTTCTTTACAGAGTCCTTTGGGGATATCAATTCCATGCTTCCTCACCATTTGCTTAAATTCCTTTACACCCTCTGGATAAAATTCCTCCAATTGATCAAAAACAATACAATTACCCACCCCGTGTTTGGTTCCTAATAAGTAAGACAGTCCATAACTCATGGCGTGTGCAATACCTACTTGTGAATAGGCGATACTCATTCCCCCATGCCATGAGGCCATCATTAATTTATCCTGAGAATCTTCATCGATACTGTCTTTTTCAAGATAGACTTCCCTGCAAAGTTCTAATGATTTTTCACCATAACTTTGACTAAAGGCATTTAAATAAGTTCCGGTTAGCGATTCAATACAATGAATATAGCAATCCATACCCGTATAGAACCATTGGTTTTTTGGAATGCCATTCAATAGCGAAGGATCCAGTACTACCTGATCAAAGGGAGTATAATCTGAATTCATCCCTAATTTTCTCTCAGGACCTGTTAACACAGTCGTTCTGGATACTTCCGCTCCTGTTCCTGAGATAGTAGGAATACCTACATGATAAACACCTTGTTGTTTAACGAGGTCCCAGCCTTGATAATCAGCAGATGACCCCGGGTTGGTAAGCATCAGCGCCACCGCCTTGGCATAGTCAAGAAGGGTTCCACCACCAATACCAATAATACCAGAGGGGGTTTCCTCAAATTCTTTCTTGATATCATCTCTTATATCATCCACATAGATCGTCTTGGGTTCTTCCTCGGCACTTATATACATAATCTTATCATTGCGCTTTAAAGGAATCCTGGAGATCAAATTTTCCTTCCCTTTAAACACATCGTCCACTAAAAAAATAAAAGGTGACTTCTCCCCTTGTCTTTTTGGCTCTAATATTTCACCAAGCTGGTTAAAACTGCCTCTTCCAAAAACTACTCTTGGAACCATCGGAAAGTTTCTAAAACTCATAATCTGATTATTTTATATTGGGTTAATCCTTAATAAATTTGGCAGCTTTCACCAGATCTTCAGGCGTATCAATTTCAATACCCATATAGCTGGTTTCTACCATTTTAATTTTTTTTCCATATTCCAGGTAACGTATACATTCTACCTTTTCTGTCGCTTCAAGTGCTCTCATGGGTAAATGATAAAAATCCAAGATAGCCTGTTTTCTAAAAGCGTAAACACCGATATGCTCAAAATACCGGGCACCGGCATCTTTATCTCTTGGATATGGAATGGGTGATCTTGAAAAATACAAAGCGAAGTCATCCTTATCTACAATGACCTTGACATAATTCGGATCAGTAATATCTTTCCAATCGGTTATTTCCTGCATCAAAGAGGCCAGATCGATCTTGTCAGCATTGGAGTCTTTGAAAACGTTAATGACCGCCTCCAGGGGCTGCTTCTTGACAAAGGGTTCATCTCCCTGAACATTCACAACAATGTCAACATCAAGATTCTCAACAGCTTCAGCGATCCTATCTGATCCACAATCATGCTCTTTCATGCTCATAATGGCCTTTCCACCTTCTTTTTCAACAACATCTTTGATGATCTCGTTGTCAGTAACTACATATACTTCATCAAAAAGCTGGGTTGCCTGTGTTGCCAAATATGTTCTAACAATTACAGGTTTTCCGGCAAGATCTGCCATTAATTTACCAGGAAATCTTGTAGCTCCGTAACGAGCCGGTATCATCGCTATGATCTTCATTTCAATCTAGAGTATTGAATTTATTGCTGCTGCCATTCTTGCTCCTCTGTCTTTAACTTCTTCCTCAGTCCAAGACAGCTTGATAAGACAGGAAATATTTCTTGAGATTAGGTCATCTGATTTAGGAAATGATTGTTCCTTGAGTCGTTCCATCCCTTTTTTGATTTGATCTGAAAGCGGAAATAAACTTTTCATTTCCTTAAAATGATCCCATTTTCTAATGTAATGCCAGTTATTGTTATAATAATTCCAATACGCATCAATTCCAAAGGTAGCAAAGGCTTCAACGACTTTATTAGAAAGTTCGGCTGTTGGCATGAAAAAATTCAAAAACCCGCAACTATCGCCTTCCGGATCAGGAACTCTTCTAAAGGTTACTTCAGGAATTGCACTTAACGCTTCCTTAAGGATTGCGTGATTTTTTCTTTGAATGCGTATAAAATCATCCATTTTTTTTATTTGGCCTAGACCAACCGCCGCATGCAATTCGGAAATTCGAAAATTATAACCTAAAAACGGATGTGTTTCTGCTCCTCTGTCACCACCTATATGGTCATGACCGTGATCAGAATATTGATCAGCACGCAGCGCGTATTCACTATTATTAGTTAATACTACTCCACCCTCTCCGCAGGTAATCGTTTTTACAAAATCGAACGAAAAGGTTCCAGCATCTCCAATAGTTCCTAACATTTGCCCTTTATAAGATCCTCCAAATGCCTGACAGGCATCCTCCAGTAAAAGCAGATTGTGTTTCTTGCAAATTGATTTTAAGGTATCGAGCTCAGCCATAGAACCGCACATATGAACAGGCATCACTGCCTTGGTTTTGGACGTTATTGCTGCTTCAACGGCCTCAGGATCCAAAGTTAAGGTATCATCTATTTCTACCAAGACAGGGGTTGCTCCTGAAGCAAGTATCGATTCAAAACTTGCAACAAAGGTAAAACAGGGCATAATCACTTCATCTCCTGCACCTATTCCCATAACGGCCAGGGCCACGTTGAGTGCTGTCGTTCCGCTACTGGTCAGTTGTGCGTGTTTTATGTCAAAACGACTTTGTAATTCCTGCTCTAGTTCTTTGGCTTTCCAATGTCCATTTCTCATCCCATCAAAACCATAGCGCATTAATACTCCATTCTCCAGAACATCATTTAATTCCTTTCTTTCGGCATCGCCAAATAACTCAAATCCAGGCATATTTTAATTATTTTAAAATTCGTTGTTTTAAAGGAAGCAAAGATAATTATTTCAAATGAAAGAAAAGAGGTTTCCTGTTTATTCAAAGTCATATTTCAAATTTGTCTCAGAATACCTTCTCTTCAAGAATCAAAGACCTTGTGCTGTTATCTTAAAATATATAGAAAATCGAATATCAATTGATTAATTATAAAGTTTTCATCGCGATTAATTATTATTTTTGCCTTATGGATGCATTTATAAAAGGAATACCAAAAGCAGAATTACACCTTCATATTGAAGGTACATTTGAACCAATTCTCATGTTTAACATTGCTAAGAGGAATGGAATATCGATTCCTTTTAATTCTGTGGAAGAAATAGAAAAAGCGTATCAATTTGATTGTCTCCAGGACTTTTTGGATATCTACTATCAGGGTGCAGGAGTATTGGTAAAGGAACAGGATTTTTATGACCTCACTTATAGTTATCTGGAAAAATGCGCCGAGCAAAACGTGAGGCACACGGAGATTATGTTTGATCCTCAAACTCATACTGACAGAGACGTTGAATTTAAAACAGTCATCAACGGAATAAGCAAAGCCTGTTCAGATGCCAAGGAAAAATTAGGTATAACTTCACTGCTTATCATGAGTTACTTAAGACATCTGTCAGAAAAAGAAGCCTTTAAAACACTAGAGGAGTCGCTACCCTTTAAAAAGCACATTAAGGCTATTGGGTTGGATTCTTCCGAGAAAGGAAATCCACCGTCAAAATTCAAAAATGTG
Source organism: uncultured Flavobacteriaceae bacterium (assembly GCA_964595535.1). Taxonomy (GTDB): domain Bacteria; phylum Bacteroidota; class Bacteroidia; order Flavobacteriales; family Flavobacteriaceae; genus Lutimonas. The sequence goes on from CAZQRD010000022.1 coordinate 24,457, forward strand.
TTTGAAGCCTCTGTAAAAGAGGGATATGTTCCTCTGGCACATGCCGGGGAAGAAGGCAATGCAGATTATGTTTGGGAAGCCCTTGACATTTTAAAAATTAAGAGAATTGACCATGGGAACAACTCCATGCAAGATGAGAAACTGGTTGATGAAATTGTTAGAAGAAACATAGCGCTTACTGTTTGCCCGCTGTCAAACAAAGCCCTTCAGGTTGTGCCGGATCTAGCAGACCATCCTTTGAAAAAAATGATGAATCGAGGAATGAAGGTTACTGTTAATTCTGATGATCCCGCATATTTTGGAGGTCAGGTAAATCAAAACTATCTTGAAATTCAAAAAGCCCTTAATCTCTCTAAACAGGATATTTATGAGCTGGCCCGAAACTCTTTTGAATATGCATTGATTGAAGACGATACTAAGAAAAAATACCTCAAGGAATTAGAAGATTTTTATAAAGATAATAGGTAGCATTTATTTTTCCAACGATGCATCGATGGCTTTGATGGACTCCTCAATATGCTTTGCGGCTTTAAGCTGACTGTCATACATAAAGATGATCTCTCCTTTTTTGTCAACAACATAGGTAACTCTGCCGGGTATCAATCCTAATACATTGGCTTTTACTCCGAATAAATTTCGAACTTCATTGCTTGTATCCGCCAAAAGGGTAAAAGGGAGATTGTACTTTTCGGCAAAATTACGATGGCTTTCCACATCGTCTCCGCTTATCCCGATCACTTTGATATTTTTATCGGTAAATTGTTCATAGGAATCCCTAAAGCTACAAGCTTCTTTGGTGCAACCCGGTGTATCATCTTTTGGATAAAAATAGATCACCATGGCCGTTTTTCCGGCAAAATTATCGATGTCGAATGAATTTCCCAATTGATCCTGTAAAGAAAACGATGGCACTTTATCACCAACAGCCAATGACGACTGGGCGCTGGAGCTAAATACAGAGAAGATAATCACACATAAAACTAATAATCCAACTACATAAAAGGTTTTCTTCAACATTATTCTCCATTATAGGTTACAAAATTCCTTGGGGTCTCATAAAGTGTGATGCTCAAATCGAGTTGTTTCTCAATTTTCGGGCGCAATTTATTCCAAATCACCACCGAAATATTCTCTGCAGTAGGATTCAAAGTCTTGAATTCAGTAACTTCCTCATTCAAATTTTTATGATCAAATTCGTCCTCAATTTCAATTCGAATAAGATCTTTTAGTACTTTCATGTCCATCACAAATCCCGTTTCAGCATGTATCTCTCCTTTTACGGAAACGATCAATTCATAATTGTGTCCGTGATAATTCGGATTTGCGCATTTACCAAATACACTAGTATTTCGGGCATCTGTCCATTCAGTATTATACAATCTGTGGGCCGCGTTGAAATGCGCCTTTCTACTTACTGTTACTTTCATCCTATTATGAGTCTTTGATCGTATTCTTTAAAAATTATCTTAAACCATTCAGTATAGCGTTCTGGATAGAAAGCTATATCATTTTTAACATCTTCAAGCAACATCCATTTAAAAGAAGCCACCTCATCCAGATTAATATCAGGATCTTGATCATAAGATCCGGTCATCACATGATCGAGCTCATGCTCAGTCAAACCATTGTCAAAAGAGGCCTTGTAAAGAAACCAAAACATTTCTTCCAGCTCGCAACTAAAACCCATCTCTTCGTATAACCTTCTTTTACCTGCCTCAACATTTGTTTCGCCCTCCCTTTGATGGCTGCAGCAGGTATTGGTCCATAAACCTGGGGAGTGATATTTATTAAGGGCCCTTTGTTGAAGCAGTAACTCACCTTTGTTATTAAAAACAAAAACTGAAAAGGCTCTGTGAAGTTCCCCTTTTTGATGCGCTTCCATTTTACCCATCAGACCGCGCTGATCGTCACTTTCGGTTACTAATATTACTTTTTCTTCCAAGATTCTCTTTTTTGACAAAGTTAATTATTTAGAACATGTAATAAAAATGTTAAAAACAAAGATGATTTTTCTAAATGTTTGAAGGGTAATGAAAAATATTTGGAATCCCTAAGCAGTCGGCTTTACTAACCGAATTATAAAGTTATTTCAGACAATACTATATATTTGTAGGCCATAAGATCCTTTTCCCACTATGAAAACCATTTTTCGACATTTTATGATTTTTATGCTTTTTGGACTTACATCATGTAAAAAAGAAAGTTCGGTGGTTCCTGGACATCCGGAATTAGAAAAAACAGAGATTAAGGAAGTACTAAATGAGCCTTTAGAAGCAAGACCAAAAGACTCTATCAATAGTAAAAACACAATCGCCTTTTTAACCAAATACGAAGCGGAAAATAAAGAAAATACAGTGTTGCTTGTAACAAGGCTGGGCAATATAAAAATCCGGTTATATGAAGACACCCCCTTGCATCGCGCAAGTTTTATCTTCCTTACCAAAATGGGATATTTTGACACCACGTGCTTTTATAGGGTAGTTCCCGACTTTATTATTCAAGGTGGTGAGTCTGAACGATTAGACACCCAAAGGTACAAGGCCCGATATCAGCGATACAAGATTCCTCCAGAATTCAGTGAGACAAGGCGTCATAAATACGGTGCAGTTGCCTTGGCAAGAGACTGGGTTAATAATCCAAGGAAGTATTCCACTGCATTCGAGTTTTATATTGTACAAAACAGAAAAGGTGCGCATCATCTCGATGGCGAACATACTGTTTTTGGAGAAGTTATCTCAGGTTTTGAGACGATTGATAAAATCGTAAACCTGGAAGCGGGTAGTGATGAATGGCCGTTGAATGATGTGTTTATGAAAATAAAAGTTCTAGATTAATTTTAAATTATTTAATCAAATAAAATGAACTGTTGATTGCGGTTCTTACAAAATTCAAAAAATGGAATTCCTAATGGTCAATTTAAGTAGTTGGCTTATATTTGCGCACTAATTTTTATACATGGATTTACTTAAGGAAATACAAAAAAGACGCACTTTTGGTATTATTTCGCACCCAGATGCGGGTAAAACTACTTTGACAGAAAAGCTTTTATTGTATGGAGGCGCCATTCAGGAGGCTGGCGCTGTTAAAAGTAATAAAATAAAAAAAGGAGCGACTTCCGATTTTATGGAAATCGAACGTCAGCGTGGAATTTCTGTGGCAACTTCGGTCCTGGCATTTAATTACAAAGACAAAAAGATCAATATTCTGGATACACCAGGTCACAAAGACTTTGCTGAAGACACTTTTAGAACCCTTACTGCCGTTGATAGCGTAATTGTTGTAATCGATGTCGCCAAGGGTGTGGAAGAGCAAACGGAAAAACTCGTGGAAGTTTGCCGAATGAGAAAAATCCCCATGATCGTATTTATCAACAAGCTTGACAGGGAAGGTAAAGATGCGTTTGACTTGCTGGATGAAGTAGAACAGAAATTAGGATTAAGGGTAATCCCTCTGAGTTTCCCCATTGGAATGGGATATGATTTTAAAGGAATTTATAATGTCTGGGATAATAAATTAAATTTGTTTTCGGCCGATAGCAAGCAGAAGGTTTCAGATGGTATTGAATTTACAGATATCAATGATCCGGCTCTTGAAGCCGTTATTGGAGAAGAAGCTGCTGAAACATTAAGGGAAGAACTGGAACTGATTCGTGAAGTATATCCTAATTTTGATAAAGAGGCTTATCTTAAAGGTGATTTACAACCCGTTTTCTTTGGGTCAGCACTGAATAATTTCGGGGTAAAAGAGCTACTGGATTGCTTTATAGAAATCGCCCCTACTCCACAACCCAAAATGTCTAACACAAGACTTGTCGATTCAAAAGAAAAGAAGTTTACCGGTTTTGTGTTCAAGATCCACGCGAATATGGATCCTAAACACCGTGACAGGCTTGCTTTTGTAAAGATTGTTTCGGGAGTTTTTAAAAGGAACACCAATTATTTACACGTCAAATTAGGTAAAAAACTAAAATTCTCCAGCCCGAATGCTTTTTTTGCCGAGAAAAAAGAAATTGTCGAAGAATCATTTCCAGGAGATATTGTGGGCTTGCACGATACAGGTAATTTTAAGATTGGGGATACACTTACTGAGGGAGAAATATTAGAATTCAAAGGGGTGCCCAGTTTTTCTCCTGAGCATTTTAGATATGTCAACAATGCTGATCCAATGAAATCCAAACAATTATCTAAAGGACTTGATCAATTGATGGACGAAGGAGTGGCACAGTTGTTCACCCTTGATCTCAATGGTAGAAAAGTAATAGGTACCGTTGGTGCCCTTCAGTTTGAGGTCATTCAATATAGGCTGGAACACGAATATGGAGCCAAATGTTCTTATGAAAATGTAAATGTACACAAAGCTTGTTGGGTTGAGCCTGAAGACCAGTACAATGAGGAGTTCAAAGAATTCAAAAGAGTAAAACAACGTTACCTGGCCAAAGATAAAAAAGGGCAGTTGGTTTTTCTTGCAGATTCAGCCTTTACCGTACAAATGACACAGCAAAAGTATCCAACGGTGAAGCTGCACTTTGTAAGTGAATATAAATAGTACGTATGTTATGTTTAAACTATTAAGATCATGGAATTCCACAGAAAACAGTTTGGAAAGAAGCCTATTAGCTAATAACTACATGTTGTCGGGTCGCAACACTTTATACATGTGTTTTTCATGAATTAAGGTGCCCAATTTTCACCCGTTTGTAATAAGTTTACTTCAATAATACATTAACCAATTTGAATTCTTAACTAAAATAATATGAGGTACCTACTTTCAATAAGTATGATTTTCACAATACTATGTATTTCTTGTGGATCATCTTCCAATTCATCTAGTATCACGTACCAAAATCCTCATTCAAAAATGCATCAGGAGATGAACGACGAATTGTATCATGAAAAAAATCGAAAACAATTGGAGGGTACATGGCTGATCAAACAGGTTTATGATATCCAGGTTGACTCACTAATGTTTGATGGTAAACAGCCTTCTATGCAAATCGATGTCTCCACTGAGACCTTATCCGGAAATGACGGATGCAATTTGTTTCAGGGAAAGGTGAAATTCAAGGAAGATAAAATCATCTTTGGTCCTACAGCCGGCACCCTTATGGCTTGTCCTAATGCAGAAATCAGCGGAAAGATCATGAAATCTTTTAGCGAAAAAGAATTGACCTATGCCTTAAAGGATGTCTTGATTTTTTATAAAGGTGATCAGCAGGTAATGGTGCTAAAACAAGCAGAATAATCTTGGACTAGCCTGGATTCTTCTTACATTTATTTCTATATTTACTGCCAGAGTTATCGAATACCAAATCAATATCATGGATGCTAGAATCATTGCTAATGGAATATTAAGAGCCCTGGCTGTTGTCTTAGGGATTCTCCTGATTCTTTTTTTTCTTTATAAAATTCAGAGTGTGATCATCTACTTGGTCATTGCGACGGTTTTATCACTGGTAGCAAGGCCCATGCTGAGTTTTTTAAAGGATAAACTTAAATTTCCTACTATTTTTGCTGTAGTCATCACAATGGTATTTTTTTTATTGGTCATTTTCGGAGTTATTTCGATGTTTATTCCACTGATCAAAGAGCAGGGTCATAATATTTCTTTGTTGAATACTGAAGAATTGAGAAGCAGAATATTTAATCTGTTCAACGAGATAGATCTATTCTTTTCGGCCAGAAGAATCAAGCTTTTCAGTGAATTGAAAAATATTGATCTTACCTCAAATATTGCCTCCATTCCTAGCTTATTGAATTCGCTGATGGGAGTTGTCGGAACCTTTAGTATGGGATTGTTTTCAGTTCTTTTTATCACTTTTTTCTTTTTAAAAGACACTAAACTTTTACATAACGCATTTGTTCTTATTACACCCGACAGGAATGAAGATAGAATTTTAAACTCCCTGAAAAAGATCAATGACCTTTTATCCCGATATTTTATTGGCTTGATCATTCAGATCTCAATTTTATTTACCATTTACGCGGTTACTTTACTGATTTTTAATATTAAAAGTGCTGTAGTCATTGCGTTTTTATGTGCGCTTTTAAACTTGATCCCCTATATTGGACCTCTCATTGGAGGAATCTTAATGATGCTGCTTACGATGACAAGTAGCTTGGAATATGATTTTCAAACCCATATCATACCGGTTACGGGTTATGTAATGCTGGGTTATATCATCGCTCAACTTATAGATAATTTTTTTAGTCAACCCATCATATTTTCAAAAAGTGTCAAATCTCACCCTTTGGAAATATTCTTGATTATTATAATTGCAGGTTTGTTATTTGGTATTACAGGAATGATCTTTGCAGTTCCTTCTTATACGGTAATAAAAGTGATTTTAAAGGAATTTCTCTCTGACAACCCCATAGTAAAATCTCTGACCAAAGGCCTGGATTAAATTGAATAAACATCTGTTACATATCGAAGTACAGCAATTTATTAATGACAATTTAAAAACTGACCTGCCTTCAATGATATTGAAGGGATCCCCGTTTGACGAAATTACCATACAGCAATTGGCTGAGCAGGTACTTAGTAAGTCAAAATGTAAAATCAAACTGCCTAGCTGGTTTCAAACTAAAGGCATTTACTATCCAAAGCCTGTAAATATTGAGCAAACTTCCTCAGAAATCACAGCTCATTACAAATCAAATCTGGTTTCAGGAAAGTCATTAATCGATCTGACAGGAGGATTTGGCGTAGACAGTTATTATTTCTCCAAAAAGATTGACCAGGTCATTCACTGCGAAAAAGACAGGGATCTATCCGAAATTGCAGCTTATAATTTCAGGGTTTTGGCGGCACAAAACACGAATTGTGAAAATAGAGACGGGATAGCACTGTTGAAGAATAATGAAACTCAATATGACTGGATTTATGTAGATCCATCACGAAGAAACGCAAGCAAAGATAAAGTGTTTAAAATTGAAGATTGTCTTCCTGATGTGGCGCTGCATCTAGATATATTTCTTCAAAGATCGTCACATATCATGATTAAATTGTCACCTTTCCTTGATATTTCAGCTACGATCAACAGTCTTAAATTTGTAAAGGAAATTCATATTGTAGCCGTAAAAAATGAGGTAAAGGAATTGATTTTTCTTATTGAAAAGCACTATGTGGGGCCAACAAATCTAAAAGCTGTCAATATCGTTAATAAAACACTTGATACCTTTGAGGGAAGCTTTCCCTCCCATGATGAGGCTGCGTATTCCTTACCTAAAAAGTATCTGTTCGAACCAAATTCGGCAATACTTAAATCTGGTCTTTTTAATGAAGTATCCAATCAATTAAAATTGTATAAACTACATGTAAACAGTCATTTATATACTTTAGATAAAATTATAGATTTTCCTGGCAGGAGTTTTGAAATCCAATCTGTTAACAGGTATAATAAAAAGTTGATCAAAAAAATATTTGGTTTTGCAAAGGCAAATATTACTACAAGAAATTTTCATGAATCTGTGGCTCAGATCAGAAAAAAAATCGGTTTTAAAGAAGGAGGTGATGATTATCTTTTCTTTACCACCGACCTGGAAGATAAGGCTGTGGTCATCCATTGTAAGAAAGTTTAACAGTCACCTACCCAATTGACTCAATATATTTATTAAATTTAGTACAAAATATTTCAAAGCGATACCATGGCCAATAAAAACATCAGATCTCTTTCTTCTAGAAAAGGGCTGGAAAATAATCTGTTTGAAAAAATAGCGGAAGTATCTAAAAATGAAGGGGACACATCAGATTTTCATCAAATATCGAAGCAATTTTTAATAGATGATTCGGTGGTTTTTGGCACTGCATCTTTCTACGACTTTATAAAACCGAATGAAAAACAAAAAAGCATAAGAGTGTGCAACGGAACAGCGTGTATGGTGGCCGGATCTCAAGAAAAGTTGCAATCCATATTAACCCAACATTTCGATGAGGAAGACATTGGCCATGTTGCTTGTGTTGGACACTGTCATTCAAATGGTGCTGTTCTTTATAACAATCACACCTATTCCTTGAATTCTAAGGAGTATCTGGAAGAAGTCCTTTCTTCTGAAGAAGGCTCGAAAGAATTCCAAAATATGTACCATATAGGAGCCAATACAAACCCTATACTTACAGGTGCTATAGATAATCTCAATGCATTTTTCAATTTAGCCGAAGAGTATCGAATCAAAAAGGATCAAATTATCGAAGAACTTAAAACTTCTAAATTGAGAGGGCGTGGTGGAGCAGGTTTTCCATTTTGGTTTAAACTTGATGCCGTATCAAAGGAAAACAATAAACAAAAATATATAGTATGCAACGCTGATGAAGGAGATCCTGGAGCGTACAGCGACATGTATCTTATGGAACATCAGCCCTATAAGGTGTTATTTGGTATGTATGTTGCAGGTATATCTGTTGGGGCAAATACCGGGGTCATATATATAAGGGGTGAATATCCCCAATCTATTAAAATTATGCAAAATGCCATAAGCTATTTGAATGAGCATGAACTTTTATCTAATTTTAAATTCAAAATCATCAAGGGGCAAGGAAGTTATGTATGTGGAGAGGAAACAGCTTTATTGAATTCCATTGAAGGCCTTAGACCCGAAGTAAGGGTTAGGCCTCCCTACCCTGCCCAATATGGATTATTTGGTAAGCCCACAGTTTTGAGCAATGTAGAAACCTTTGCCAATGTTCACTGGATACTTGATAATGGAGGATCGGCGTTCGCATCTCTCGGAACACCTCAGTCTACCGGAACTAAACTCGTATCACTGGATAGCTATTTTAACCGGCCTGGCATCTATGAAATTGAAATGGGAACTCCTTTATCTGTTATTTTTGAGAAATATGGTAAAGGATTGAAAACCAAAGTGAAAGCTTTTCAAATAGGCGGACCACTTGGCGGCATAGTTCCAATTGAAAAAATTGGAGACCTGCTTCTCGATTTTGAATCTCTGAATCATGCGGGATTTTTGCTTGGTCATGCCAGTGTGGTCTCTATTCCAGACGATTTTCCCATGGTAAAATTTATTACACATCTCCTTGAATTCACGGCCGAAGAGAGTTGCGGAAAATGCTATCCTTGCCGAATAGGATCTTATAGAGGCTACGAAATGCTTGAAAAAGCTCAAAATGAAAACTATAAAATAGACAGGCAATTGTTTGACGACCTCATAGAAACACTTGAAATTGGATCTTTATGTGCTTTGGGCGGCGGCGTTCCTTTACCCATTAAAAATGCCTTAAAGTATTTTGAACCTGAATTAAAGTCATATTTTCAATCTTAATCCAATAGACATGAATGTATATTTGAACGACATAGCCTACCAGGGCAAAGAACATGAAACCATATTGGAATTCGTGAGAAGAATTGAAAACCGGGAAGCCATTCCAACCATGTGTCAAGACGATCGACTGGATAATTTTGGCTCCTGTCGCGTTTGTTCAGTGGAAGTGGCTCGTGAAAAAGGAGGATTGACGAAAACGGTTGCATCCTGCCATACACCAATTTTCGATGGGGCTTATATCTATCATCAAACCGAAAAAATCATAAGATTAAGAAAGAATATTCTGGAATTAGTGCTTACAGATTATCCATCTGACAAAGTGTTTGCGGAGAAGGGGAAAAAACCTACTGAATTTCAAAAAACCATTGCTGAAATTGGAATCCCCAATGTGCGTTATCCTAAAAGCAAAACGCAAATGGCACTTGAAAAAGACAATTCACATCCCTATATCAAGTCAGATCTCTCTCAATGTATCAATTGTTATCGCTGCGTTAGAGCCTGCGAAGAAATTCAGGGTGAAATGGTTTTAGGAATGAGTGGACGCGGTTTTGCGACACAGATAATCAAAGGCTTTGACAGTAATTTCGATCTTTCGGCTTGTGTGTCATGCGGTGCTTGTGTACAAACTTGTCCTACAGAGGCTCTATCTGATAAATTTACAACAAAAACCTTAATTCCGGATGAAACTACCAGGACAACCTGCACTTACTGCGGCGTTGGATGTCAATTGGACGTATCTGTGATCAACGGTGAAATTCGTGGTATCCAAGCTCCTGAAACAGCTCAAGTAAATGAAGGGCATACTTGTTTAAAAGGGCGTTTTGCCTTTCAATTTTACAATCATCCCGATCGATTGAAAGAACCCCTGATAAAAAGAAATGGCAAGTTTGAAGTGGTGACCTGGGAAGAAGCCTATGATTTTATGGTAGAAAAATTATTGAAAGTTAAAGATGTATATGGTGCGAATTCCATAGGTTGTATTTCTTCTTCAAGGGCTACTAATGAGGAAAATTATCTCATGCAGAAAATGACAAGAGTGGCTCTGAATACTAATAATATAGATGGTTGCGCCAGAGTATGCCATGCCCCCACGGCCTATGGTATGCAAAAGGCGTTCGGAACAGGAGCAGCTACCAATTCGATTCAAGATCTTAGTCTGACCGATTGTATCCTCATTTTTGGTGCAAACCCAACCGAGGCGCATCCCGTTACCGGAGCAAGGATTAAGCAATTGTTTATGCAGGGTATCACGAGTATTGTTGTCGATCCTGTTAAAACGAGTTTGGCTAAACTGGCTGCCTATCATCTTCAACTGAGGCCGGGAACAAACGTAGCACTTCTCAATATGATGGGACATTATATCGTGAAGGAAGGTATGGTTAAAAACGAATTCATTCAAAAATTTACCGAGCAATACGATCAGTTTTACAATCATGTCATATCTCTTGATATAGATGAACTTGAACATATCACTGGGGTATCAAAAGAGCTCGTAAAAAATGCTGCTTTGGCCTACGCATCCTCTAACAATGCGATGGAGTTTCACGGCCTAGGTGTTACTGAGCATTTTCAGGGGAGTAAAACTGTCATGTTATTGTCTAATTTAGCCATGATGACAGGTAATATAGGTCGTCCGGGAGTAGGTTTGAATCCTTTGAGAGGGCAAAATAATGTGCAGGGAGCAGCCGATATGGGAGTACAACCTCATCAGGGAGCTGGATATTTGGATGTTAATGATCCTGAAATTCAGAATTATTACTCAGAGAAATATCAAATTCCAGTGATGCCCGAAAGAGAAGGCCTAAAGATCCCGGAAATGCTTGAAGCCGCAATTGACGGAAAATTCAAGGCCCTATGGATCATGGGAGAAGATACTTTGATGACTGATCCGAACACTATGCACATCAGAAAGGCAATGGAGCAACTGGATATACTTATCGTACAGGAATTATTTATGTCGGCAACAGCCGAAATGGCGGATGTGGTTTTACCCGCCAGCTCTTATTTTGAAAAGAACGGAACATTTACAAATGGGGAAAGAAGGGTACAAAGGGTCAATAAGGTGATCGACCCGATTGGCAACACAAAATCCGACGGACAGATGATTATTGACATGATGTACAAACTGGGGTATGAACAGCCAACAGGTCGTGAATATGATGCAGCAAAAATACTGGATGAAATTGCAGATGTAATTCCCTTTATGAAAGGTATTAACTGGGATCGACTGGGAAAAAACGGATTACAATGGCCTGTACTTGAAGACGGCACCGATACACAAATCATCCATAAGGATGGTAATTTTAAGAGAGGGAAGGGCAAATTTCATTATTTCGACTTCGAAGAAACACCCGAACTTGTAGAACACAGGGAAAAATATCCTTTTATTCTGACAACGGCAAGGCAATTAGAGCATTACAATGCTGGCACCATGACCCGAAGAACAGACAACCAAGAGTTATCGCCTATGGATTATTTGGAGATTAACCCTTTGGACGCCGCTGCAAAAGAAATCGGGGCTGATGATAAAGTGACTATATTTTCAGATCGTGGAAGTGTTATTATTCCTGTAAAATTGACCTATTTGGTGAAACCAGGTGTTGTGAGAACAACTTTTCATCAACCGGAAATCTTTATCAATATGCTAACTGGAAATGTAGGGGATGAATTCACACTAACACCAGAATACAAAGTAGTTGCAGTAGATTTTGAAAAAATTTGATGCAGCTTACAATTGGATAACCAACCCATCATGAGCCAAAAATACATGTAGAGGCAATTCTTTTGAAACCACTTCATGAAACCCTAGTCGATGACTGATATGAGTCAAATAGGCTTTGCGCGGTCTTATTTCTCTTATAAAGGCCAAGGCTTCTTCCAAATTGAAATGTGTAGGATGGGGCTCTATCCTCAAGGCATTGATCACGAGTACATCAAGGTCCTTTAATTTTTTCCTTTCTTCCTCAGCCATAGATTTAGCATCAGTGATATAGGCCATCTTATCAATTCTAAAACCCAATATCTTCAGATTACCGTGCATTACCTCAATGGGCATTACAAGTTTTCCAGACAACTCAAACGCTTTGTTTTCAATTCGGCAAATAGAAACTTTTGGAGCTCCTGCATATCGATTTACCGTTGTAAAAATATAGCCAAACCTTTCCTTAAGGTTTTCGGCAACTGAACCATCCATAAACATTTGAACTTCGCCAAATCTTTGGGAAAAGGGTCGAACATCATCCAGACCGGCTGTATGATCTGCATGATAATGTGTAAACAAAATACCATCTAACCTTCTCGTTTTTGTTCGTAGCATTTGCTGGCGAAAATCAGGGCCACAATCAATTACGTAAGTCACATCCTCCCATTCCATCAAAAGAGAGGAACGAAAACGTGTATCTCTGTAATCAGCAGACAGGCACACCTCGTGTGACGAACCGATGACTGGAATTCCTTGTGAAGTACCAGTGCCTAAAAAGGTGATTTTCATAAAAAATTATTTATGTAAATTTAACATTTAATGGTCATAATTCTCATTGTAATGGTGATAATTAATGAAATTCAATAGACAATAATTCCTTTTCATTAGACAATCGAAAATAATAAAATCTTCCACCCAATTATAAATAATAAAATTAATTTGTATTGCTTGTTACAAAGTGATTTAAATCATTAATTAAGCTTAAATTTAGTTCTAATTTTAACATCAATTCAAATTATTAGAGATGAAAATAGGTATTTTGAAAGAGATCGAAAAAAGGGAAAAAAGGGTCTCAATTTCTCCCAAAATTGCTAAGCTTCTTATAGAAAAAGGGTTTGAAGTTCTCGTCGAAGACGGAGCCGGAGACGCTTCAAAATTTAAGAATGCATATTACGAAGAAGTCGGTGCCACAATTGAAATGAGAGGTGCAGTGTATAAAGAAAGTAATGTCCTAGTCAAGATCAATCCATTTGACGAAGATGGATTGAAATTAATCCATAAAAATCATATCTTGATCTGTCAGTTGTTCCATAAATCAAATCCGGAAATAGTAAAGGAGATAGCGGCAAAAGGTGCCACCATATTTTCCATGGATGCGCTTCCACGAATTTCCAGGGCACAAGATATGGATGTATTGAGTTCTCAAAGTAATCTAGCCGGGTATAAGGCAGTGATTAAAGGAGCTTATGAAATGACAAAGATATTTCCATTGATGATGACCGCTGCCGGAACCATCACACCATCCAGGGTATTGATCTATGGAATTGGTGTTGCCGGTTTACAAGCCATTGCCACCGCCAAGAGATTGGGTGCCATTGTAGAAGCTACAGACATCAGACTGGAAACCAAGGAACAGGCCGAATCACTCGGTGCGAAGTTTATATCAGTGGAAGGAAATGAAGAAGAGCCTGATAAAGGATATGCCAAAGCTGCCTCTGAAGAGTATGCCAGAAAACAAAAAGAAGCCGTAAATAATTCTCTGTTCAAGGCTGATCTAGTCATCACTACTGCCATGGTTCCTGGTCGAAAATCACCAGTTTTGATTACTGAGGATCAAGTAGAGCACATGAAGAACGGAGCTGTAATTATAGACCTTGCAGCGGCCCAGGGAGGAAATTGCGCATTAAGTAAAATGAACAAGACGCTAGTAAGAAATGGGGTGAAAATTATTGGAACTACCATTTCACCTGAAAGTGTTTCCACGAATG